>NZ_RBLT01000040.1:0-29333 GCF_003989315.1 Microbacterium sp. HSID17254 | reverse complement strand
CGCCGCGCATCTCCTGCGCGCGGCCGATCCGGCGCGCATCGCCAGGGTCAGCGCGGACGGCGGGATCGCGTGGCGTTCGGTGCGGTTTCGCGCAGAATGCCTGTGCCGCGCGCCGTCGTGCCCATCTCCGCCAGGAACCGCGACGGCGCCCGCTCGCCGCGCCCCGCCGTCCGTGCCCACGACAGCTCCAGCGTGCGCGCAGCCCGCGTGACCCCGACGTAGGCCAGACGCCGTTCCTCATCGACGGCCTCGAACGTCGTGGCGTAGGAGATGGGCAGAGACCCCTCCGCCCATCCGGCCAGGTACACGTGCGGCCACTCCAGGCCCTTCGCGGCATGCAGCGTCGACAGCGTCACCGTCCGCATCGTCGGCTCGTGCTGATCCTTCGCGCGGGCCATGAGCTCGTCGCTGAAGGATCGCAGGGTCGTCTCCGGCCCCGCTTCCTCCGCGAGACGGAGGATCGCACGCCGTGCCTCCCACCCGTCGCGCTGGGCTCCCCCGGCCGCCGGAGGCTCCTCGGTGAGTCCCAGCTCGCGCAGCACCCGTCGCACCCCGGGCAGGAATCCGTGCTCGGTCGGCGCCACCGCCGCCGCACGGAGCGCGAGGATCGCCTGGCGCACCTCCGGCATGGCGAAGAACCGCGTGCCGCCGAGCACCGAGGTGGCGATGCCCGCGGCGGCGAGCGCCTGCTGGAGCACCGCGGACTGCGCATGGGCGCGATACAGCACGGCGATCTCCGCCGGGGACGCGCCCCCGGCGATCCGTGCCGCGACGCCGGCGGCGATGCCCGCGGCCTCCTCGGCCTCCGTGTCGTACGCGGTGACCGTCGGCGGCTCCGCCGTGAACTGCTCCCGGGCCGGGACCAGCTCCAGCGCGCCGGGCCTGCCGTGCATCAAGGCGTTCGCCGCCGTCAGGATGGGGGCCTGGGACCGGTAGTTCGTCTCGAGACGGATGACGGTCGCGTCGGGGTGCCGCCGCTCGAACTCGAGCAGGAAGCGCTGCTCCGCCCCGGCGAACGAGTAGATCGTCTGGCTGGCGTCGCCGACCACGCAGATGTCGTGCCGATCGCCCAGCCAGAGCTCCAGGAGCCGGTTCTGGAGCGGCGACACGTCCTGGAACTCGTCGACGGTGAAGTGCCGGTACTGCTCGTGGACGGCGGCCGCGACCCGGGGCTCGGTCTCCAGCATCCCCGCGCAGGCGAGCAGCACGTCCTCGAAGTCGAGTTGATGACGCTCGTCCTTGAGCGCCTCATAGCCGCGCATCAGCTCCACGAGCTGCGTGGGGTCGATCCCGCTGATCGGCCGACCGAGCTCGGCGTACCGGTCGATCGAGATCATCGAGACCTTCCGCCACTCGATCTCCGCGGCGATGTCGCGCAGGGTCGCCGTGCTCGGACGCAGGCGGATGGCATCGGCGGCCTGGCCCAGCAGGCGCACCTTGTTGTCGATGATCGACGGCGCGGGCGCACCGGCCAGGGTGGGCCAGAAGAAGTTGAGCTGCGCGAGGGCCGCCGCGTGGAAGGTGCGGGCGGCCACGCCCTCGACGCCGAGCGCACGGAGGCGGCCGCGGAGCTCGCCGGCGGCCTTCGCGGTGAACGTGACCGCCATCACGCGCGACGGCGAGTAGGCACCCGTGTCCACGCCGTGCGCGATGCGATGCGTGATGACCCTGGTCTTGCCCGTCCCGGCCCCCGCGAGCACCGCCACCGGGCCCCGCAGGACCGAGGCCGCCGCTCGCTGCCGCTCGTCGAGGGCATCGAGTGCGCTCACGGGCGCTCCTCGAACCAGTCGACGATGAGGGCCCGCGCGATCGAGGCCGGCCCCGGGAGTCCGACCGGACCGTTCCCCGCGAGCGCGGAGCCGATCTCCGTCCGCGTGAACCACCGGACGTCGATGATCTCCTCGCCGTCCGGGCGCGCCGCCGCGTCGTCCTCGACGACCGCCCGGAAGCCGACCATGAGCGACCGCGGGAACGGCCACGGCTGCGAGGAGACGTAGCGGAGGGCCGACAGCCGCACGCCGGACTCCTCCTCGATCTCCCGGTGCACGGTGGCTTCGAGGGACTCGCCCGCCTCGGTGAAACCCGCGAAGCAGGAGTACATGCGTCCGCCCCAGTTGGCGTTGGCGCCGAGCAGCAGCCGCTCGCCGTCCGCGCTCTCGACGGCGACGATCACGGCGGGATCGGTCCGCGGGAAGTGCTCGCGCCCGCACACCAGGCACCGTCGAGACCAGCCCGCGTTGCGCAGCTCCGTCCCTCCGCCGCAGGTGGGGCAGAACGGGGCGTCGCGGAGCCAGCCGGCCAGGGCGACGGCGGCGACCAGGACCTCGGACTCCCCCGCGTCCAGGCGCCCGCCGAGGTCGCGGAGCCCGAGCCAGATCTCGTCGGGCGCGGTGTCGAGGGCATCGGTCTCCGGCGGCAGCGCGGCGAGCAGGAGCGCCGCGCCGTCGGCATCCCGGCCGAGCAGCGCCCATGTCCCGTCCGCGACCTCGTCCGGCGAGACGCGCAGCAGCGCGGAGGCCGCCACGCGCACACGTCCCTCCCGGACGACGACGACGCGCGAGCCCGCGTCGTCGCGCAGACGCTCGAGCACGCCCTCCTCCTCGCGGAGTTCGGCGGCGCGGTCGAAGAACGGGCGCGGAATGCTCATCGACTCCCCCTTTCACGGGCGTGGCGGAGGCGGGACCGCCCCTGAGCCGACCTACCCTGGGGGCATGGGACGCTCTCCATTCACTCTAGCCGCGGCGGTGACGGCCGCACTTCCCGGCGCGGAGGTCACGGGCACCCGGGCGCTCACCGCGGACGGCGACGGGCGCTTCGACTCCGCCGTCGCCTCGCTCGCCGACGGCCGGGAACTCGCGATCCGCGTGGCTGACGACGATGACGCGGCGCGGGAGCTGGCGGCGGAGGCCCTGGCGCTGCGCGCCCTCACCGACGGTGCGCGTGCCATGCTGCCGTTCCGCGCCCCCGGCTACATCGGCGAGACCAGGGTGGGCGAAGGGCGTGCGCTCGTGACCGAGCTGCTCCCCGGCTTCCAGATCGAGGCGTCGATGGTGCCCGCCGGACGCGGCGCGGCGGAATCCATGGGAGCCGCGATCGCCGCCGTGCACGGGCTGCCGACGTCGGTCGTCCGCGGCGCCGGGCTCGTGATGCGCAGCGCCGAGGAGAGCCGCGCCGAGCTGGAGCGCCTCGTCGACACCGCGGCCGCCACCGGACACGTCCCTGCCCGCCTCACCGTGCGGTGGCGGGACGCCGTAGCCGACGACGACCTCTGGCGCTTCGAGTCGACCGTCGTGCTCGGCGGCGTGCAGGCGACGTCCTTCCTCTTCGACGACCACCCCGAGCGCGGCCCCGAGGTCACCGGCGTGATCGGCTGGCACGGTCTCGCGGTCGGCGATCCGGCACTCGATCTCTCCTGGCTGTCCGCGGCTCCCGACGCGGCGGCCGACGTGCACGGCGCCTACGCCCGTGCCATGGACCGCACTCCCGATGCCGGGCTCGAGGTCCGCGCGCGTCTGCTCGCCGAGCTGGAGTTCGCGCGCTGGCTCGTCCACGGCGACGCGCTGCGGCGCGAGGACATCGTGGAGGACGCTGCGGCGCTGCTCGAGGCTCTCGCCGACGGCCTCCGCCATGACGACCTCGGCGTGCCCGGCGACCGACGTTCGGACGTGGACTCCGCCATGGACGCGCTCGACCGCGTGCCGGTGGCGGCCGCCCCCGAGGTGGACACCTCGATGCAGACCGACGCCTACAACCCCGAAGAACTCTGGGCGGCGGAGGCGGACGACGCCGACCGCGACGCCCCGGCGGCGGCGTCGACGGACGCGGAGAAGCCCGCGGATGCACCGTCGCAGCCGGACGCGGAACGCCGCGCCGCGGTGGCGAGCATCGAGACCGAAGACCTCTCCGGCGTCGCCCAGGCGTTCGCCGAGACGCGCGGGAGCGGACGAGCTGAGCACTCCGCCCCCTCGTCCTCCCCCGCAGCCGACGACGACTCCGAGGAGGCTCAGCGCGCGGCGCGGGCAGCGCTCCAGCGCTGGAAGAGCTCCTCCTCCGAGTAGACGCGATCCCCGCGGATGACGAGGTCGTCGGCCACGTAGTACAGCGCCACGTCGATCTCCTCCAGCGGGACACCGAACCGTCGGTGGTACGCGAGCCGATAGAGGGCGAGCTGCAGCATGCGCTCCTCGCGCTCCTGCGGCGTCCGCGGCGCGCGCCCGGTCTTCCAGTCCACGATCTCGATCCGTCCGCCGCGGTCGGCGCGTCGGTACACCGCATCGAGCTTGCAGATCACGATGTGCGCGTCCGCGGCGCCGGCACCCGTCCCCGGAAGGCCGGCGCCCAGCGCGAAGTCGATCTCGATCTCCACGGCGAGGGGCTGCAGCGGCCCCCACTCGCTCCGCTCGAAGGTCTCCTGCAGCGCCGCGAGGTCGGCGGCATCCGCCGCTGCCCCTGACCCCGGAGCGCCCGGCACGCTTTCGCCCTCCGGCTCGTCCTCGTCGATCTCCCAGAGCGCCTCATCGACCCGGGTCCCGACGCCGACGAGCTCGGAGCGCTGCTCCACCCACGCGTGGAACAGGGTCCCCAGACGGGTCTGGCGGTACGGACGCTCCGGCATCGGACGCACGAGCGAGGACAGGGTGCCGGTGTAATCCGTGACGTAGTCCTTGAACCGGGAGGCGGGAACGCGGGTGGGAGCCTCGGCGTCCGTTCCGCGCTGGCGGGCCGCCCGCTCATCGAGGAGCCGGCGCAGCTCCTCCGTCGGAACGGCGGCGTCGTCGTGCAGGGCCTCCTCGACGAGCGCGGCCGCGGCGGTCACCACGGCACGCCTCCCGCCGAGGGGATCGAGCGGCCAGTGGAGCGTGGCCCCGGGACCGTCGTACGGGTTCTCGTCGGGATCGACCGGCGGGACCTCGTCGAGGCCGAGGACGTCGATGGCCTCGAGGAGGTACGGGCTCGGTGTGCGCGGCGCCTTCTGGCCCGCCCAGTGGGCTCCGCTGAGCAGAAGATCGCTCTTGGCGCGGGTGATCGCCACGTAGGCGAGGCGACGCTCCTCCTGGCGCTGATACTCCCGGTAGGCGTCCTTGAAGCGCTTGAGCGCGCCACCGTGCGGATTCGCCTTCGTCACACCGCCCGACAGCGACGCCTGGGCGCGCTTCTGCCGCATGCCGGGGTCGGTCTCCCCCTCCATCGCCTCCTCCGGATCCCAGACGAAGCGCGGGAGCGCATCGCGGTCTCCGCGCAGCGCGAAGGGAACGACGCCGAAGCCGAACCAGCCGGAGGTGTCGGACACGCGTCCCGGCAGCTCGTCGACGACGAGGCGCACGACGGCGACCGCGTCCCACTCCAAGCCCTTCGACCCGTGGATCGTGAGCAGTTGCACGACGCCGGGCTCCGGCGGCTCCGGACGCGGCATCAGCTCGTCGGTGCTCTCGGCCTTGTCGAGCCAGGCCAGCAGACTGCCGATCGTGCCGCGCTCGTCGGCGGCGAGGAACGCGCGCACCTCGTCGGCGAACGCCCGCAGCTGGGTCGCTGCGACGCGCGCGGGGCCTCGGGTCTCGTTGGCGGCGAGCTCGATGTCCAGCCGCAGCTCCAGCTCGATGAGCCGGATGAGCTCCGGGATGGGCTGGGACGACGCGCGACGCAGACGCTCCAGCATCTCCCCCGCCGCGCGGATCCGGGCGCGGCCCTCCGGCGTGATCCCCTCCAGCAGGCGGTAGTCGTCCCGGACCGCGCGCACGATGTCGACCGCGTCCACGATGGAGACGGCCTCGTCGGCACCGCGGGAGGAGCGGAGCCGCACCCTGACCTCCTCGGGCAGGGGCATGAGGGCGGTGTCGCGCTCCGCGAGTGCGCGCCCCAGCTCGTAGAGCGCCGCCATGTCCGCCACCCCGACGCCGAAGCGCGGGCCGGTGAGGAGCCGGATCAGCGCCGAGCCCGCCGTCGGATCGTGCACCACCCGCAGGGTCGATACGACGTCGACGACCTCGGGCGTGGCGAGCAGGCCGCCCAGACCGAGGATGCGATGCGGGATGCCCCGCGCGGCGAGCGCGCCGGCGAAGGTCTGCATGTGGCGCTTGGACCGGAACAGGATGGCGCCGGTGTGCGGGGAGGCCGAGGTCGCGTCGTGGGCGGCGCGGCGTTCGGCGAACCAGGCCGCGACCTCGGCGGCCTCGTCGTCGACGGTGAAGGGGTAGCGCACGGCGACCGTGCCCTCCCCCGCGCCCGGCCGCGGCTCCAGCGGCGGCACATCGAGTCCGGGGCGCTGCAGAGGTTCGAGCACCCGGTTGGCGACGTCGAGGATCCTCCGATCGTTGCGCCAGCTCGTCATGAGGCTGTAGGTGCGCACGCCGCCTGCACTCGAGAACGACCGGGGGAACGCGTAGAGGTTGTCGGCGCTGGCCCCGCGCCAGCCGTAGATCGACTGATGCGGATCGCCGACGGCCATGACGGCCGTGTCGCGGAACAGCTCCGCGAGGAAGCGCGTCTGGATCACGGAGGTGTCCTGATACTCGTCGAGCAGCACCACACGGTGCTGCTCGCGCAGCTCGGCGCGGACGTCCGGCGCGGACTCGACGATGTCGTACGCGCCGGAGACCTGGTCGGCGAAGTCGAGCACGCCGCGGCGATCCTTCTCGGCGATGTAGTCCCGCACGAGGCGGGTCAGGGTCGGGAGGGTACGCAGGTTGACCGCCGCCTTCTCGACGTCGGCGTGGGAGCGGTAGGGCTCGAACGCCGCGGCCTGCGCCGCGGCGAGGCGCTCCGCCTCCGCGAGGTCGACGCGGTGGTCGAGGGCCTCGCCGGCGAGCCGCTGCACGGCGTCGATGACCGTCCCCAGGGCGTAGTCGACCTCCTCCAGTTCCGGCAGGTCGCTGCGGAGCACGACCTCCCGCGCCAGCATCCAGGAGGCCGCTTGGCTCAGCATCGCCACATCCGGATCCCGGCCGATGCGGGCGGCGTGCTCGCGGACGATGCCGTCCGCGAAGGCGTTGTAGGTCGACACGCGCGGGCGGATGAGGAGGTCGTCGGCGGTGCGGACCGCCGGCTCTCCGCCCGTGCCGTGCTGCCGGGCGAGGTCGTCGAGGACCTGCGCGCGCACGAGCTCCCGCTGGCGCCCCGGCGCGGCGTCCGCCACCCGGCGCAGCGCTCCTCCGGCGACGATCTCCGGGAGGTGCGGGAGCAGACCCCGCCGCCCGTACTCGTCGACGACGGCGAGGCGGGCGCCGATGCGCTCCGCCAGCTCCCCCGCCGCCTTGCGCGTGAACGTGAGTCCGAGGACCTCGTCCCGGCGGACGAGCCCGTTCGCGACGAGCCAGACGACCCGGGCCGACATGGTCTCCGTCTTGCCGCTGCCGGCTCCGGCGACGACGAGGGCGGGCTCGAGCGGGGCCTCGATCACCTGCTGCTGGGCGGGCGTCGGGGTCGGGAGTCCGAGCGCGGCGGCGATATCGGTCGCCGAGAGCACGGCGTCCGCGGGTCCTGCGGTCATGCGCTCACCGCCGGCACGGTGTGGATGCGGCACGGATGCACCCGGCGCTGGGTGTCGGCGCAGTGCGCCTCGACCTGAGCCGTGAAGCTCGCCGCCGACATGCCGCGGGCGACCTCCGCGACCCGGCGCAGGAACTGCGATCGGGCCTCGGCGTCCAGAGCATGCTGATGCGCGACGCGGTAGTCGCTCTTGGCCAGCGTCTTCGAGACGATGACGAGCCGCGCGCCCCCGAGCGAGCCCGGCGCGGCACCGGGCACGAGACCCTCCTGCACCGCGATCTGATACGCCGCGAGCTGGGCGTGCTCGACGACGCCGCCGTCCGACTCCGGATCGGTCTTCCCGGTCTTGAGGTCGACGACCACCGTGGTCCCCTCCGGCCCGCCGGCCATCGTCTGCCAGCCGCGGCCGCGCGCCGGGCCGTGTTCGCCGGCACCGGGCGGGTACGCCTCGACCCGGTCGATGTAGCCGTGCACGATGGCACGGTGCCCACGATCCTCTCCCACCGGGTGCACCGTGGGCTCGGCGGTCGCACCGGACACGTCGACGGCGAACCGGAACTCCACCTCGCTGCCGAGGACGCGCCCGCCGTCTCTCCTCACCTCGCCGAGGTAGCTGTGCAGCCGGTCGACGAACAGGTCGGCGCGGCGGCGCTCCTTGCGTCCGATCCACGCCGTCTCGAAGTCGAGTTCCGGCCAGTGCTCCTCGACGATCTCCCGCATGCGCGCGAGATCGCCGTCCGGTACGCGCTCCATCGCCTCGTGGACGATCGTGCCGATACCGGCCGTCGGCGGCATGACCGTATCGCCCCCGAGGGCCGAGACGACCCAGTTGAGCCCGCACTCCTCATACGACTCCACGGCCGAGGGCGACACCCGTGCGCCGTTCGCGGCGAGATCGCGGAGCGGTGCCGCGGTCGACGGCGCCGTCACTCCGTACCAGTCGTGCGGATGCGCACCGGGCACCCCCTCCCTGGCCAGGACGGCGAGCTGGGCGGCGGCCTCGCGCCGCGCCGGCTCGGCGGGAGCCGTGGTGAGCACGCGACGGTGCCGCGCGACGAGCCCGCGCAGCGTGAGGGGGTGTTCCGCCGAGGCATGGCGCTCCGGCGGCTCCGGCGGCGGCAGGAATCCGAAGAACGCGCTGGGCGACAGGTCGTCGTCGTCCACGGCGGTGATGAGCAGTCGATGGCGCGCCCGGGAGAGCGCCCGCACGAACAGGCGCAGCTCGTCGTGCAGAGCGGCGCGACGCCGGTCGAGCACGCCGGGCACCTCCGCCGGCAGGCCAGAGCGCGCCGCGATCAGCGCGTCGGCGAGCCGCCAGGTCTGGAGCAGCCCGCCCCGCAGCCGCACGTTGGGCCACACGCCGTCCTGCACCCCGGCGACGACCACGGCGTCGAACTCCGTGCCGAGCGCTGTGGCCGGCGTGAGCAGCGTCACCGTGCCCGGCCGCTCGGGCGACGACAGCGTGTCCTCCGGCACCTCGCTGTCGAGGATGTCGCGCACGAAGACCTCGGGACGCTCGTTCGGGGTGCGCTCGACGAAGCGCTTGGCCGCGTCGAAGAGGGCCACGAGGGCGTCGAGCGACCGCGCCGTCTCGGCGCCGGTGGGCAGCAGCGAGATCTCCCGCCACGCGACGTGCAGCCGCCGCCCGTCGACGGCCCTGGCCTGCTCCCAGATGCGCCACAGGAGGTCGTGGATCGTCTCGCCCTCCGCCGCTGCACGGGCGACGCCGGCGACCGTCTCGGCGAAGCGCTCGGCGGTCCGCGACTCCGGCGCATCGATGAGCGTGAGGGTGGCCGGCGCCGACATCGCCGCGCGCAGCAGCTCGCGCGCCGGGGTCGACCCGCCCTGCCCGAGCTCGAGGTGGCGGAGCCGCGCGCGCAGCCGCCGCAGCGCGATCGCATCCATGCCGCCGAACGGTGTGCGCAGCGCCTCCTCCCAGGCCTGCACCGTGCGCTCGTCGTCCGGGGTCAGCGCGAGCCGGACGATGCCGACGATGTCGCGCACGATCCCCTCGCTGCCGAGCGGGCGCTGCACACCGGCGGCCCTCGTCGGGATCTCGCGCGCGGCGAGCTCGGTCTCGAGGGCTGTGACCTGACGGGTGTCATGGGCGATGACCGCCATCCGCTCCCACGGGATCCCGGCGCGGAGATGCCAGTCGCGCATGACCCCGGCGATGCGGTCGAACTCCTCGTAGGGCGACGGGGCGAGGAAGGTCGACACCTCGGCCTCGTCGTCCTCCGCCGCCGGTGCCGGCGCCCGCCGGTGCTCGACCCGTCCTGACGCCCCGATCGCCTGCGTCACCGTGCGCGTCAGCGCGGTCAGCAGGGGGCGCTGCCGGTGCGCGCCGTCGAGCACGTGCACGGTGCCGAGCGCGCCGGTGAGCTGCGCGAACAGCTCGGGACTGGCCCCGCGGAAGGCACCGGAGGAGATGTCGGGATCGCCGAACGCCTGCACCGCGACGCCCCGCTCCCGGAGCGCGCGCACCACGCCGATCCCGCCGCGCGTGAGCTCCTGGGCGTCGTCGATGAGCACCACCCGCAGGGGTGCGAGCGGTCCGAGGGTGGCGCCGTCGGCGGTGCGGAGGATCCCCGCCGCCTCGCTGAGGAGGTCGGCGGTGTCACGGTGCGCGGCCCGCAGGGCGTCGAGCACCGCGCGGTACTCCTCCACGAAGTCGGCGGCCGCCGTCCACACCGCGTCGCCCGTGGCGCGCAGCTCCGCCGGGCTCGCCCCCAGCTCCGTGCATTCCGCGAGGAAGGCGCGCAGCTCGGAGCGGAAGCCCTTCGAGGCGCGGACCGGCTCGCTGAGCGCCGGAGGCCAGGAGATGCGGGCGTCCTCGGCATCTCCGGCCAGCAGTTCGGCGATGATGCGATCCTGGTCGGCGCCGGTGAGCAGCGCCGGCGGCTCGGCGCCTTCGCGGACCATCGCCCCGCGGACCAGCTGGAACGCGAACGACCCGAGCGAGCGTGCCAGTGGCCCTGGCGTCGCCTGGCCGATGCGCACGCCGATCCGGTCGCGCAGCGCGGTGGCCGCCTGCCGGCTCGGGGTGAGCGCCAGCACCTCCTCCGGACGCAGCCCCTCGACCTCGAGGAGCTGCACGACCCGGTCGACGAGCGTGCGCGTCTTACCCGTGCCGGGGGCGCCGATCACGACGCCGGACGCGGTCGGCGGCGCCGTGATCACAGCTCGCTGCGCGGCATCCGACATCATCCCTCCACGCTATCGGGAGGCGCGGACATCGGCGTCGAGGGCGGGGCTGCTCGCGGGTTGTGCGCTCAGGGCGAAACGGCCCCCGTCACCGGTCTCCACCGCCGGCTGCGCGATAGAGTTGGGCGAGTCCGACGACCTGCAAGGAGCACCCGTGGAAATCCGCATCGGCATCATCAACACCGGCCGCGAGCTGAGCTTCGACACCGCTGCCACGGCGGACGAGGTCCGCACCCAGGTCTCCGCGGCACTCGAGCAGAGCGCCTCGCACCTGAGCTTCGCCGACGTGAAGGGCAACTCCTACATCGTGCCGACCGCGAACCTCGCCTACATCGAGCTGGGCACCGAGGAGTCGCGTCGCGTGGGCTTCGTCGCCTGACCCGCGCATGTACATCCTCCTCGCCCTCGTCGGCGCCTGCGTGCTCGGGATCGCCGCGCACTTCCTGATCGGCGGTCGCGAGCTGCGCGGCGTCGCCCTCGCCCCGGCGATCGCGACGGCCGTCTCGGCGATCGTCTACACGAGCCTGCAATGGGCCGGCGTGGGCGAGGACAGCGTCTGGCTGTGGCTCGCGAGCATCCTCGGCGCGGTGGTCGTCGCGGCGCTGGCGACCACGGCTCTCACCGCAGGGCGTCGACGCGGCGACGCACAGCAGCGAGCCGCGCTCGGGATCTGACCTAGGACGCGAGGCCCATCGCATCCATGCGGCGGGCGTGCGCTCCCATGAGCTCGGTGTACACCGGCTCGATGCGGGCCTCCTCCACGGCGAGGAGCTCCGGCCGCAGGGCCGCACGGCAGACGAGGATCGTGTCCCCCACGAGGCGTCGCGCCCACATGGACAGCAGCGAGCGCCACTCCTCGTCGCTCTCGATCGTCTCCTGGATGATCGCGACGATCTCGTGGCGCGCATCATCCTCGCGCAGGATCTCGGCGACCCGCCGCCCCGTCTCGCCGTAGCTCGAGGCGAGCGCGAGGTAGAAGTCGTCGAGCATGCCCGCCGTGATGTAGACCGCGAGCAGGGTCTCGCGCGGGCGCGCCCCGATGGTCTTGCGCCGGAACGCATCCAGGTGCTCGCGGAACGGGAGCATGAGCTGCGTCGGGTCCTGGCCGCGTGCCGCGATGATGTCGACGATGCCCCGGTGCTTGGTGAGCGCGGCACCGGCGGCCCGGGACAGCGACTCCTTCTCGGCCAGCTCGGGAGTCGCGCGGATGAGCCGCGTCAGCGTCTCGAAGTACCCGAGCTGGAGGTAGGCCGCCTGGCCGAGGAACCGGTCGAGCTCGGGCGCCAGCTCCGCGAAGTCGACACGCGTCGCATCGCTCTGCTCGCCGCGGCTGCGCAGCGCCAGGGTGCGTCGCGGCGCGGCATCGCGCTGCCAGAACCACTTAACCACGAGGTGTTCCTCCCGAGTCGGCCACGTCGTTCACAATACTCGGGCGACGGCGTCCTCCCTGCCCGGAGCCACCCCTCCGGTAGGCTGGGCGTGTCCCCGCCGTCGGAGCGGGGCCCCGCGCCTGTGGCACACGAGACGGCGTGGCTCCGTTTACGAGGCGATCGCGAGGTCGCCGGACAGGCATCTGAACACAGTGACAAGTTTCGCCGAACTCGGCATCGACCAGGACATCGTCGACGCACTGGCAGCGAAGGGCATCGTCGATGCCTTCCCCATCCAGGAGCAGACCATCCCCCTCGGCCTCCCCGGCCAGGACATCATCGGGCAGGCCAAGACCGGTACCGGCAAGACCTTCGGCTTCGGCATCCCGGTCGTGCAGCGACTCGGGAAGGACCCGGAGCCGGGCGTCAAGGCCCTCATCGTCGTCCCCACCCGCGAGCTCGCGGTGCAGGTCTACGAGGACATCGACCTCCTCACGAGCAACCGCTCCACGAGCGTCGTCGCCATCTACGGCGGCAAGGCCTACGAGGGGCAGATCGACCAGCTCAAGGCCGGCGCGCAGATCGTCGTCGGCACGCCGGGTCGTCTCATCGACCTCGCCGGCCAGCGCCTGCTCGATCTCTCGAACGCGACCGAGGTCGTGCTCGACGAGGCCGACAAGATGCTCGACCTCGGCTTCCTCGCCGACATCGAGAAGATCTTCCAGAAGGTGCCGGCGGTGCGGCACACCCAGCTGTTCTCCGCGACCATGCCCGGCCCGATCGTCGCGCTCGCGCGGCGGTTCATGACCAACCCCATCCACATCCGCGCGAACGATCCGGACGAGGGTCTGACGCAGGCGAACATCAAGCACCTCGTCTACCGCGCGCACTCGCTCGACAAGGACGAGGTCATCGCGCGCATCCTGCAGGCCGAGGGGCGCGGCAAGACCGTGATCTTCACGCGGACCAAGCGCGCGGCCCAGCGCCTCGTCGACGAGCTCACCGACCGCGGCTTCAACGTGGGCGGCGTGCACGGCGACATGGGCCAGGACCAGCGCGAGCGCTCCATGGCCGCGTTCAAGGCCGGCAAGAAGGACGTGCTCGTGGCGACGGATGTGGCCGCGCGCGGTATCGACGTGGATGACGTCACGCACGTCATCAACCACACGATCCCCGACGAGGAGAAGACCTACCTGCACCGCGCGGGACGCACCGGCCGCGCGGGGAAGACCGGCATCGCCGTCACGTTCGTCGACTGGGAGGACCTGCACAAGTGGGCCCTCATCAACCGCGCCCTCGAGTTCGGCCAGCCCGAGCCCATCGAGACCTACTCCTCGAGCCCGCACCTCTACACCGACCTCGACATCCCCGAGGGGACGAAGGGCCGGCTCGTGAGCGCGCCGAAGAAGGAGGCGGTCAAGACCGAGCGCTCCCGTCGCCCGGAGCGCGCTGCCGACGCCGCCGCCGAAGGGACCGGGGAGGGCGGCACGCGCCGCCGTCGCCGCCGCCGGACGGGTTCCACGCCCGTCGGCTCGACCTTCGCCGAAGGGGCGACCGAGGGCGGGTCCGCCGAGGGCTCGGCCGCGGAGACCGCCGACCGGGGCGCCGAGGGCGCCGGCACGCACGACGGCGCCGGCAAGGAGCACCACGACGGCAAGCCCGCTCCCGCGCGTCGCCGCCGCCGTCGTCGCGGCGGCTCCGGCAGCGGAGCCGCACCCGTCACGGGCGCCTGATCCGCATCATCGTCGTCCGAGGGGCGCCGCACGGTCTTCCGTGCGGCGCCCCTCGTTCTGCAGGAGCGCGGCCGGGACCTGCGGCGGGTAGACCCAGGCGACGAGCACGACCGAGATGATCATCAGCAGGAACCAGGAACTGAGCTTGCTCAGCGACACCGGCTGCCATCCCTCCGCCTGGTCCGGGTAGGCCCAGGCGCCCGCCCACGTGCCGATGTTCTCGGCGAGGTAGATGAACACCGCGACGCCGGCGAACACGACCAGGAGCGGAAGGCGGATGGTGCGGCGCCACACGCGCGCGTGCAGGATCGTGGGCAGCCAGAGCACGACCACGGCGGCGAGGAGCACCCACCGCGCGTCCCACCACCAGTGGTGGGTGAAGAAGTTGATGTAGATCGTCGCCGCCAGCACGGCCGTCATCCACCGCCGCGGATAGCGGGTGAACCCGAGGTCGAACAGCCGGTACACCCGCACCATGTACGAGCCGACCGCCGCATACATGAAGCCGCTGAACAGCGGGACGCCGCCGATGCGCAGGATGCCGTCCGCGGCGTACGCCCAGGAGCCGACGTCGGTCTTGAACAGCTCCATCGCGGTCCCCGTGATGTGGAAGAGCACGATCACCCAGAGCTCCCGTCCGCTCTCCAGCCGGAACACGAGCATCGCCACCTGGATCAGGACGGCCGCGATCGTCAGGGCGTCGTTGCGGGCGAGCGCCGCGTCGTCGGGATACCAGAGGCGGGCCGCGATGATCACCACCAGGAGCGCCGCGCCGAACACGCACGCCCACGCCTGCTTGAGCACGAACACGACGAACTCGGCGAGTCCGGCGCGGAAGCCCGTCGTCGGCACCGCGCGGAGGAGACGGCGGGCGGCCGCATCGACGCGGCGCTCCAGGGAGGTGGCACGTTGCATGCCTCGGACCGTAGCGGTCGGGGTCGACAGAACGCCGGGAGACCGCCGACAGTCCGCCGGGCTCAGGGACGCCGCGGTGGGGTACCCGTGGCCCGGTCGATGATGCGGGCCACCATGTCCTCCGTGGTGGTGTTCTCCCCCGGCACGTTGGGCTTGCCCGTGCCGTGGTAGTCGCTGGACCCGGTGACGATGAGGTCGTGCCGTTCCGCCAGCTCGCGAAGGAGCCGCTTGCCGGCGGCCGTGTTCTCTCGATGGTCCACCTCGAACCCGGCCAGCCCGGCGTCGAGCAGCCGCTCGATGTACGGCATCGGCATCATCCGATCGCGGCCCGCCGTCACGGGATGCGCGATGATCGCCACGCCTCCCGCCTCGGTGAGCAGTCTCACGGCGGTCAGCGGGTCCGGCGCGTAGTGGGGCTCGTAGTAGCCCTCCCTCGGGTGCAGGATGCCGTCGAAGGCCTCCCCCCGATCGCGCACGATGCCGCGGGCCACCAGGGCATCGGCGATGTGGGGACGGCCGACCGTCGCGTCGAGCGTGGTCTGGGCGAGGACGTCGTCCCAGTGCAGGTCGTAGTCGCGGCCGATGTTGCGGACGATGCGCTCCGCGCGCCCGATCCGGTCGTTCCGGATCCGGTCGGTCTCGGCCCGCAGCGCCGCATCCTCCGGATCGAAGAGGTAGCCGAGCACGTGCACGCTGCGCCATTCGTGCTTGGCGGAGAGCTCCATGCCCGGAAGGAAGGTCATACCCAGGGCGACGGCGGCGTCGCCGGCCTCCGCCCAGCCGGTGGTGCGGTCGTGATCCGTGAGCGCCGCGGTCCGCACCCCGTGCCGATGCGCCTGTCTCATGACCTCGGCGGGCGCCTCAGTGCCGTCGGAGTGGTTGGAATGCAGGTGCAGGTCGGCGGGACCGGCGGGCGGAACGGGCATCCTCCGAGCGTACCGAGCGCCGACGCGCGTGGCGCGGAATCCCGGACACCGATCGCGGCGACGAGCCGGTCCTGAGGCAGGGACTTCACAGGCGGCGCTTCTAGGCTGGACGGGATGTTTCGACTCCTGGGGATCCTGCTGACCGTCCTGTTCGCGATCGCGACGGCGGTCGTCGTGTGGCCGCAGTTCTTCCGCCTCGAGCAGACTTACCCGTTCGCTCAGCTCGTCGCCGCCCGCGGCCTCGTGCTCGGCGGCTTCCTGGTCATCGCGGTGCTGGCGCTGCTGCTCCTGCTCGCCCGGCCGTTGCGGGGCTTCGCGGCGTCCATCCTGATCGTCGCGCTGCTCGGTGCCGCCGCGACCGGCGTGATCGGGGCGACGCGGGGGTTCGGCGTGGCCGCCCTCCCCGAGCGGACCGACACGAGCCTGCGGGTGCTCACCTGGAACACGGCGGGTGAGGCCGTCTCCGCCGAGCAGATCGCCCGGGAGATCCTGGAGCAGGAGGCCGACGTGGTGGCGCTGCCCGAGACCACCGAGGAGGTCGGCGAGCGGATCGCGCTCATGCTGCGCGAGCAGGGGCATCCCATGTGGGTGCACCACGTGCAGTTCCGCCCGGACGTGGAGGACGGTCCGCAGTCGTGGCAGACCACCGTGCTCGTGGCTCCGGAGCTCGGCGAGTACTCCGTCATCGAGTCGTCGAAGGACGGGAGCAACAACACCGGATCCGTGCCCAGCGCCGTGCTCATGCCCATCGACGGCGATGGCCCCACGATCGTCGCCGTGCATGCCGTCGCGCCGCGCATGGAGGAGATGCAGCAGTGGCAGAGCGACCTGCAGTGGATCGCCGACCAGTGCCCCGCCGGTGACTTCATCCTCGCCGGCGACTTCAATGCGACCGTGGATCACATGGCCTCCCTCGGCATCGACGGCGGCGACATCGGGTACTGCCGCGACGTCGCCTCCCGGACCGGCAACGGGATGTCCGGCACCTGGCCGAGCTCGTTCCCCGCTCTCGCCGGCGCCCCCATCGACCACGTGATGGCGTCGGCCAACTGGCGCCCCACGGGCTCCGCCGTGCTCGACGACGCCGGGGGCAGCGATCATCGCGCCCTCATCGTGCAGCTCGAGCCGGCCGGCTGATCACGCCGGGGGCCTCCAGGTGAGAGACTGGACGGATGAGCACCGGAGAAAACGACACGATCGCTGACGAGACCGTCGAAGCCCCCGTCGAGAACAGCTCGACCAACCGCAAGCAGCCCTTCCCGCAGGGCTTCCTCGACACCATCTCCACCGGCTGGGCCGAGCGTCCGGAGACGCTGCCCGCGCCGCGCGCCCAGGCTCCGTACGCCGAGCGCCGCCGCGCCGCCGTCTCGGCCGCGTTCCCCGGCAAGCGCCTCGTGATCCCCGCCGGCTCGCTCAAGCAGCGCAGCAACGACACCGACTACGTCTTCCGCGCGCACTCCGCCTTCGCGCACCTCACCGGCTGGGCCTCCGACGCGGAGCCGGACTCGGTGCTCGTCTTCGAGCCGACGTCCGACGGACACGACATCACCCTGTACTTCCGCGAGCGCGCCGACCGCACCACGACCGAGTTCTACGCCGACGCTACCGTCGGCGAGTTCTGGATCGGCCCGCGCCCGTCGCTGGCCGGCGTCGCCGCCGACCTGCAGGTGGCCACGGCGCACCTGCACGAGTTCGCCCCGGTCGACGGCGAGCTCGTCCTCGACGAGGACGAAGCCCTCACGCGTTTCGTCTCCGAGCTGCGCCTCATCAAGGACGACTTCGAGATCGCCGAGATGCGCCGGGCCGTGGCGATCACGGCGCAGGGCTTCGACGACATCATCCGTGAGCTCCCGGCCGCGGTCGCGCACGCCCGGGGCGAGCGCGTCGTCGAGGGCGTCTTCCACCGCCGCGCCCGCGAGGACGGCAACGGCGAGGGCTACGACACGATCGCCGCGTCCGGGCCGCACGCGTGCTACCTGCACTGGACGCGCAACGACGGCACGGTCGTGCCGGGAGACCTCATCCTCGTCGACGCGGGCGTGGAGGCGGACAGCCTCTACACCGCTGACATCACCCGCACGCTGCCGGTGTCCGGGACGTTCACGGACGTGCAGCGCCGCGTCTACGAGACCGTGCGCGAGGCCGCCGACGCGGCTTTCGCAGCGGCGAAGGTCGGTGTCCGCTTCCGTGACGTGCACGCCGCGGCGATGGCCGTGATCGCCGAGCGCACCGCGGAGTGGGGCCTGCTCCCGGTCACCGCCGAGGAGGCCCTGGACGCGGACAAGGGCGGCCAGCACCGGCGCTACATGGTGCACGGCACGTCGCACCACCTCGGCATCGACGTGCACGACTGCGCGCAGGCGCGCCGCGAGATGTACTACGACGGCATCCTCACGCCGGGCATGGTCTTCACGATCGAGCCGGGGCTGTACTTCCAGATCGACGACCTCACGGTACCCGCCGAGCTGCGCGGCATCGGCGTCCGGATCGAGGACGACATCCTGATGACCGAGGACGGCCCGGTCAACCTCTCCGCGGACATCCCGCGCACGGCCGACGAGGTCGAAGCCTGGATGGCGCGACTGCAGGGCTGACGACGGGAGGGAGTGGGGCCGCGGCCCCGCTCCTCACCCCCGCAGCGTGCTGACGAAGGCGTCGACCACGGGCGCCAGGTCCGCGGCGACGTCCGCCGGCGGCCGCCGCCGGCCCTTCACCTCGAAGGAGTGGCCGCCACCCTCGACCCAGTGCACCCGCGCGTCGTGACAGGACGCGACGGCCTCCTCGAGCTGGGCGATCGGCTGGATGAACGGGTCCGCGGTGCCCTCCACGAAGAGCTGCGGGACGGTGATCGAGGGGAGATGGGCGATCCGCGGCTTGTCCGGACGCCCCGGCGGGTGGAGCGGGTAGCCGAGGTAGACGAGGCCGTCCACGACGAGCCCCTCTGCGACGGCCAGGGACGCCATGCGCCCGCCGTAGGACTTCCCGGTCGCCCACACGGCCGCATGCGGCGCCCGTGCACGGGCTTCGGCGACCGCGGCCTCCCACGTCGCGACCGCGTGGGCGGCGGGACCGGGCATGCGGCGCCCCTGCTCGGCGTACGGGAAGGAGAAACGCAGCGTCGAGTAGCCGAGTGCGGCGAGGGCCCGGTCGAAGCCGACGAGGAACGGGTGGTCCTTCCCCGCTCCGGCCCCGTGGGCGATCAGCACGACGTCATCGCGGGTGCCCGGCGTCCAGTCGGCGGACACCGGGGTCGTGCCGGCGGGCAGGACGACCTCGATCCGGACGGCGGAGGGCTCCGGGGTCACCGCACGGATCCGGGGGTGCCGGTCTCCGGGTCGGCGGGCCGCGGCGGAAGACCGGGCTCAGGAGCGGGAGCAGGCTGAGGAGCCGGGCCTGGCTCAGGGGCCGGAGCAGGCTCAGGGGCCGGAGCAGGCTCAGGGGCCGGAGCAGGCTCAGGGGCCGGAGCAGGAGCGCCCTGCGGGATCCGCTCGCCGTACTTCGGCGGCTCGTCCAGGTTCACCGGAGGACGCACGGGGGCGACCCGCTGCGCGCCGAGGACCTGCCGCGCCTTCGCCAGCGACCCGGGCTGCACGGTCACCTCGTAGTGGTCCGCGGCGAACTGCGTCACACTCGCGAAGTCACGGCGGCGACGCACGATGGCGTAGGTGACGAGACTCAGCAGCATGCCCACCGCGACGCCGATGAGGACGAAGCCGACGAACAGCTGGATCGGCACCTCCGGGTTGCCCAGCACGAGGATCGCCGACAGGAAGAGGCCGATGAGCACCCCGTTGATCGCTCCCGACCGCGCGGCCGCGGCGTAGCCGAGCCGTCCGGTCACCCGCTCGACCGTCCGCACGCTCTGCCCGACGATCGCGATGTCGCGCGCAGGGACCTCTCCGGCGATCAGCTTCGACACCGCCTTCTGCGCGCTCTCGTAGTCGCGCATGGAGGCGACGATCTCACCGGTGTCCGTGCCGCTCGCGGGGCGATTCAGCATGCTCATCCGGCTATTCTTCCACGTCGTGCCTCGCGGCCGGCCGAGCGACCGCCCCGACAGCCGCCCCGGCACGCCGCGGGCTACGCTGGTCGAGTGAGCACACAACGGGTTTTCGCCGCGCGCCTGGCAGGGTGCGCCGTCTTCGATCCCGTCGGCGACCGGCTCGGCAAGGTCCGGGACGTCGTCGTCGTGTATCGAAGTACCGCGGCCCCGCGCGTGATCGGACTGGTCGTGGAGATCCCCGGCCGGCGCCATGTGTTCCTCTCGATCGGCCGGGTCACGTCGATCCGGTCCGGGCAGGTCATCACCACCGGCCTCATCAACGTGCGGCGCTTCTCTCCCCGCGCCGGCGAGGTGCGCGTCCTCGCCGAAATGCTGGGCCGGCGGGTGAGTCTGACCGACGGCAGCGGCACCGCGGTGATCGAGGACGTGGCGATCGAGCCGAACCGTCTCGGCGAGTGGGCGATCAGTCAGCTCTTCCTGCGCCGCCCGAAGACCGGCGCGTCGCCGTTCGCCAAGGGCCCGACGACGTTCGCGGCCTGGGGCGAGGTCACCGAGGAGCACGCACCGGGCGAGTCGCAGTCCGCCGAGCAGCTCGTCGCCTCGTACTCCGAGCTGCACGCCGCGGATCTCGCCAACACGCTCCTCGACCTCCCGCAGCAGCGGATGATCGAGGTCGCGGAGGAGCTCTCCGACGATCGCCTCGCCGACGCCCTCGAGGAGATGCCGGAGGACGAGCAGGTGCACATCCTCGACCGCCTCGGCGAGGAGCGCGCGGCCGACATCCTCGATCAGATGGAGCCGGACGACGCCGCCGACCTCCTCGCCCAGCTTCCGCCCACCCAGCTGGAGGAGTTGCTCCAGCGGATGGAGCCGGAGAAGGCGGAAGACGTGCGGATGCTGCTGCGCTACGGTCCCGACACGGCCGGCGGTCTGATGACCCCGGAGCCGATCATCCTGTCCGCCGACGCCACGGTCGCCGAGGCCCTGGCGCTCATCCGCCGCCACGAGCTGCACCCGGCCCTGGCGGCAGCGGTGTTCGTGACGCTCCCACCGTTCGAGACGCCGACCGGGCGGCTGCTCGGCCTCGTGCACTTCCAGCGGATGCTGCGCTATCCGCCGCACGAGCGGCTCGGCGCCATCCTCGACGACAGCCTCGAGCCGGTGCCCGTCACCGCCTCCGCCGCCGAGGTCGCCCGCATGCTCGCCAGCTACGACCTCGTCTCCCTGCCCGTGATCGACGCGGCCCACCGCCTCGTCGGCGCGATCAGCATCGACGACGTCCTCGACTACCTGTTGCCGGACGACTGGCGCACGCACGACAGCGACGACGTCGCCCCGCCCGTGACGGAGGCGCGCTGATGGCACGCAAGGAGCGGGCCGCCCGCCTCGACGCGCCAGGACGGACGAGCACCCGCCCCCGGTCGACCTCGCGCGACCGCTTCGGACGCTTCACGGAATGGGTCGCCCGTGCCATGGGCACGCCGGCGTTCCTCGTCATCCTCAGCCTCTTCTGCATCCTCTGGATCGGCTGGAACACGCTCATGCCCCGCGAGGTGCGCTTCGACGACGCCGCGCTGGGCTTCACCGCGCTCACCCTCATGCTGTCGCTGCAGGCCTCGTACGCCGCGCCGCTGATCCTCCTCGCGCAGAACCGCCAGGACGACCGCGACCGCGTGCAGATCGAGCAGGACCGGCAGCGCGCCGAGCGCAACCTCGCCGACACCGAGTACCTCGCCCGCGAGATCGTCGCGCTGCGGATGTCGCTGGAGGAGCGCAACGCGCAGGTGGTCACCCGCGACGTGCTGCGGCAGGAGCTCCGTGCCCTGCTGGCTGAGCTGGGCGACGCCGAGGAGAAGCCCGCAGGCGGCACCGCCTCATGACCGCGGCCGAGAGCGTCAGAGCCGCGGTGGCGGCGGTGACCGACCCCGAGCTGCGGCGGCCGATCGGCGACCTCGACATGGTGCGCGACATCACGGTCGAAGACGGCGTGGCGCACGTGGGCATCGTGCTGACGATCGTGGGGTGCCCCGCCGCCGACCGCATCGAGCGCGACGTGCGCGGCGCCGCCGCCACGGTCCCCGGGGTCACGGGCGTCGAGGTCGAGGTGGGCGTGATGACCCCGGCCGAGCGCAAGGCCCTCACCGAACGGCTCCGCGCGGGTCGCCCCGCCCGGCACATGCCGTTCGGGCCCGATTCCCTCACCCGCGTGATCCTCGTCTCCAGCGGCAAGGGCGGCGTCGGCAAGTCGACCGTCACCGCGAACCTCGCCGTCGCCCTCGCCGATCAGGGCCTCGCCGTCGGCCTGGTGGATGCGGACGTGCACGGCTTCTCGATCCCCGGTCTGCTCGGCATCCCGGCCGGCACGCAGCCGACGCGCATCGACGACCTCATGCTGCCGCCGGTGGCCCACGGGGTGAAGACCATCTCGATCGGGATGTTCCTGCGCGACGGGGAGTCCGTCGTGGCCTGGCGCGGACCGATGCTGCACCGCACGGTCTCGCAGTTCCTCACCGACGTCTTCTTCGGCGATCTCGACGTCCTGCTCATCGACATGCCGCCCGGCACCGGGGACATCGCCATCTCGATCGGGCAGCTCCTCCCCCACGCCGAGGTGCTCGTGGTCACCACGCCGCAGGCGGCGGCCTCCGACGTGGCCATCCGCAGCGGACTCGTCGCCCGTCAGACCGGTCAGCGGGTGATCGGCGTGATCGAGAACATGTCCGCGTACACCCTCCCCGACGGCACCGTCATCGACCTGTTCGGTGCGGGCGGCGGAGCGGCGGTCGCGGAGGCCCTGTCCGCGCCCGACGCGCCGGTCCCCCTGCTCGCCTCCATCCCGCTCAGCCCGGCGCTCCGCCAGGGCGGGGACGAGGGCGTCCCGGTCGTCACCTCGGCGCCGGACGACGCCGCCGCGCAGGCGATCCGCACGATGGCCGCTGCCCTCGCCCGACGGGGCCGGGGCCTGTCCGGCCGCTCGCTGCCCATGTCGATCGGATGAGCACGCGTGGGAGGATGGACGGATGCCGCACCGCTCCGTGACCGTGGATGAGGGACTGCTGCGGAGGATGGCGCGCGACGCGGCCGTCTACGCGCTCACCCGTCCCGTCGCGATCGTGATGTGGGTCGCGCTGGCGGCGGGACTCGTCCTCTCCGTCTTCACCCTCAACGACCTCCTCTCCACGGGAGCCGAGGTCAGCGCGATCGTCGCCTGGATGCCCGTGGTCACGGTGGGACTGGGCGCCTACGCGGTGCTCCTGACCACCTCGAGCGCCCGGCGCGCCGTGCGGGCCGCGATGCCGGTGGAGAGCGTCGTGTGGGTCGCACTCGAAGAGGATCGGCTGCAGCTGGGAAGCGATCGTCGTCGTTCCGAGATCCCCTACGCCACGTTCCAGAGTCTCCGCGTCGGACGGGACGCCGTGATCTTCAAGGTGCGCGACGCCTCCGTCGCCACCGCCATCCCGCGCTCGCTCTTCAGCGACGAGGAGCTGGCGACCCTGCGGACGCGGATCTCCTGACCGGACGGCTCAGGTCGCCTCGCTGTCGAACGGCGGGCGGTCCTCCGCGCTGAAGGTCGGCGGCGCGGTGCGCGGGGCCACCGGCTCGGCGATCGTCGCCGTCGCCTGCGCGGGGGTCGCGGGCTCCGGCTCCTCGAGGAGGGCGTCGCGGATGATCCGCCGGGGGTCGTACTGGCGCGGGTCGAGCTTGCGCCAGTCCACGTCGTCGAGTTCCGGTCCCATTTCCTCGCGCACACGGGACTTCGTGTCGCGGATGTACTCGCCGGCCCTGCGCACGATGCTCGCGAAGGCCTCCGCGGCACGCGGCAGACGCTCGGGGCCGATGATCAGCACCGCGATCAGGCCGATGAGCAGCAGCTTCTCGAAGGTGAGGCCGAACGTCATGTGACCAGGCTACCGCCGCGCCTGCGGGCTCTGCGCGCGGTGAGCGAATACCCTGGACACATCAGCCATGCACGCAGGGAGAGGCAGGTCATGAGCGAGCACGACGCCAACGCGCGCTTCCTTCGCGAGTCCATCGTCGAGCCGGAGACCATCGCCCGCGCTCGCGCCCACGCCGTGGAGCTGGGAGCGGCCCCGATCAGCGCGGTCGTCGGCTCGCAGATCGCCGTGCTCGCCGCCGCCGGAACGGCGCGCTCCATCGTCGAGATCGGCACCGGCGCCGGCGTCTCCGGACTCTGGCTGCTGCGCGGGGCCCCGAACGCGGTGCTGACCTCGATCGACAACGAGCCCGAGCACCTCGCCGCCGCCCGTCAGGCGTTCGCGGACGCGAAGGTGCCCGCCACCCGCGCGCGGTTCATCGCCGGCCGCGCGATCGACGTGCTCCCCCGCATGAACGAGGCGTCGTACGACATCGTCCTCGTCGACGCCGACCCCGAGAACGTCATCGAGTACGTCTCGCACGGTCTCCGCCTCGCCCGCACCGGCGGCCTGGTGCTCGTGCCGCGCATCCTCGCCGGGGGCCGGGTCGCCGACCCCGTTCAGCGCGACGACGTCACCTCCGCCTATCGATCGCTCGTCCAGGAGACGCAGGAATCCTCGGCGGTGCTGGCCACGGTCTCGCCCGCGGGCGAGGGCCTGCTGCAGCTGATCCGCCTCGACGACCGCGCCTGACCGGGTCCGCCGACGCGAAGAGGGCGAGGGATCCGCGGATCCCTCGCCCTCTTCGCGTCGCGCTGCAGCGGACCAGGTACGATCAGGCCGGGGCCACGACGGCACCGAGCACGTCGTGAAGCTCCTTGGCCTCGGCGTCGTTCACGGAGACGACCAGGCGGCCTCCTCCTTCGAGCGGAACACGCACGATGATGAGTCGTCCCTCTTTCACGGCCTCCATGGGTCCGTCTCCGGTCCTCGGCTTCATCGCTGCCATCGTGGCTCCCTTTCCTCCGGTGGTATGGGACGAGTTTATCGGGTGCGACCGCGCCGTGGACGTCACGGGACACAATCCGCTCCCCGGCGTCGTCAGGGCACCTGCCAGAACGTGCTGCCGAGGGCATACACGTGATAGATCCACACCCACTGGCCGACCAGGCACAGCGCCAGCACGCCCAGCCGCCACGCTCGTGAGCGCGGTACCGCCACCGCTCCCCACGCCGGGCTGAGCGGCAGCAGCAGGCGGAACGTGCTCGACTGCGGGAAGAACACCGCGAGCAGGTAGAGCAGGTAGCTCGCGCTCCAGAGACGGAGGTCGGGGCCGAGCGCGCGCACCTGCGGGGACAGCAGCAGCGCGGCGGCCGCCGCGACCACGAGCACGATGAGCGCGACCGGGCCCCAGCCGGCCGGCAGGCCCCACAGCTCGAACCAGAACTGCGATGCCTGCACCCAGCCCTCGAAGGGCACGAACCCCTCGACGCCCCCGGTGATCCAGTGCCGGCGCCAGGCGAGCTCGGTGGCGAGGTAGGCGCCGGGGTCCCCGGTCACGACACCGGCGATCACCTGCCACGCGAACCCGGTCGCCGTCGCCAGTGCGCCGAGGGCGACGATGTGCACGACCTCCCTGCCCCCGAGCGGATCCGTGCGACGGTGCGTCCAGCGGAGGATCCCGTGCAGGCCGAGGTACAGGGCGAAGGCGAGCACTCCGGGGCGGGTGAATCCCAGCACCGGGATCAGCACGTACAGCCAGGCGTAGTTCCGGCGGATCGTCGCGTCCAGCGCGAGGAAGAGCAGCAGCAGGAAGAGCGTCTCCGCGTAGCCGACCTGGAACAGGGCGCCCAGGGGGCCGGCGGCGAAGAAGACGACGGCCCACAGCGCCGCCGCGTTCCCGATGCGGTCGCGGAGCAGACGATGCAGGGCGAGACAGGCCAGGTAGCCGGCGACGAGCGCGAGCACGAGCGCTCCGGCGCCCCAGGAGCCGAACAGGAAGCCCAGCGCCTTCGCGGCGTACGCGAACACCGGCATGAAGGCCCACGCGTTCTCGGCCACCTCCCCGTCGTCGGTCAGCGGGAGGTCGGCGGGATAGCCGTGCACCGCTACCTGCCAGTACCACTGGGCGTCCCATCCGAGGACGAAGTCCACGAGCCCGGCGTCGCCGCCGAAGCGCGAGAACACCGTGGACAGGGAGGCCGCGGCGATGAGGAATCCGGTCGTCACGACCCGTGCGAGGACGTAGATGATGCCGATGCGCAGAGCCAGCGGCATCCGCGCCCAGCGCCGTGCGAGCGTCAGTGCGACGTGAGCCATGCGCGCAGACCCCGCTCGACGGCGTCGATCTGGGCGAGCGGCACACGCTCCTCGTCGTGATGGGCGAGATGCGGGTCACCGGGCCCGTAGTTCACGGCCGGGATGCCGAGGGCCGAGAAGCGCGCCACGTCGGTCCATCCGTACTTCGGCTGCGGCTCCGCGCCGACCGCCCCGACGAACCGGCGCGCGATGTCGGCGTCCAGCCCGGGGCGGGCGCCCTCGGCGGCATCCGTGATCTCGACGTCGAAGCCGGCGAGGACCGCCCGGACGTGGGCCTCGGCGTCGGCCGCGGACTTGTTCGGCGCGAAGCGGTAGTTGACCTCGACCTCGCAGGCGTCGGGGATGACGTTCCCGGCGACCCCACCCGCGATGCGGACCGCGCTGAGCCCCTCCCGATAGAGCAGGCCCTCCACCAGCACCTCCCGGGCCCGGTACTCGGACAGCCGGGTGAGGATGGGCGCCGCGCGATGGATCGCGTTCTCGCCGATCCAGGCCCGGGCGCTGTGCGCGCGGACGCCCGTGGTCCGCACGATCGCCCGCAGCGTGCCGTTGCACCCGCCTTCGACCTGGCCGTTCGACGGCTCCCCGAGGATGGCGAAATCGGCCTGGAACAGGTCAGGACGCGCTGCGGCGAGAAGCCCGAGGCCGTTCAGGGAGGCCGCGACCTCCTCGTTGTCGTACCACATCCAGGTCACGTCGATCGCGGGGTCGGTGAGCTCGGCGGCGAGCTTGAGCTGCACCGCGACCCCGGCTTTCATGTCGACGGTGCCGCGACCCCACAGATACGGCACGCCGTCGATCTCGATGTCGCGCGTGGGCAGATTGTCGTTGAGGGGCACGGTGTCGATGTGCCCGGCGATCGCGACGCGCTGCGCCCGACCGAGATCCGTGCGGGCGACGACCGTGTTGCCGTGTCGGATGACCTCCAGGTGCGGCAGACCGGACACGGCCTCCTCGATCAGGTCGGCCAGTGTCTTCTCGTCGCCGGAGACACTCGGGACGTCGCAGATCGCGCGGGTGATGTCGGCGGAGGACGCGGTCAGATCGAGCACCATGCCCCCAGCCTACTGATGCCCGTCATGCGGGACGGGACACCGTCGTCGGCGCGATACCGTGGAGGCATGAGCGACGCACGATCTGTCTGGGGATTCGGCCTGACGACCACCGCGAGCGACGGCACGGTCCTCGACGCGTGGTACCCGGAGGTCCGCTCGTCCGCGCCGTCCGAGACCGAGGTCGCCGCCGCGCGCACCGCGCTCGACGCACAGACCGGTCAGGACGAGCGCCGCGACGTCACCCTCGCGGTGGTCGAGCTCACGATCGATCTGGACGCCGCCCCGGTCTCCACCGCGGACGCCTATCTGCGTCTGCACGCGCTGTCGCACCTGCTCGTGCGGCCGAACGCCCTCAACCTCGACGGCATCTTCGGTCATCTGCCGAACGTCGCCTGGACGAATGCCGGCCCGCTGCTCCCCGCCGATGCCGCGCGCCTGCGTCCGCAGCTCCAGCGCGCCGGGATCCAGATCCAGGGCCTGGACAAGTTCCCTCGTCTCACCGACTACGTGCAGCCCGCCGGGGTGCGCATCGCCGACGCCTCGCGCGTGCGGCTCGGCGCCCACCTCGCCCCCGGCACCACGGTCATGCACGAGGGCTTCGTCAACTTCAACGCCGGCACCCTCGGCGCCTCGATGGTCGAGGGGCGCATCTCGCAGGGCGTGGTGGTCGGCGACGGCAGCGACATCGGCGGCGGCGCCTCGATCATGGGCACCCTCTCCGGCGGCGGGTCGCACCGCGTGTCGATCGGCGCCCGCACGCTTCTCGGCGCGAACGCCGGCATCGGCATCTCCCTCGGCGACGACTGCGTCGTGGAGGCCGGGCTCTACGTCACCGCAGGGA
Source organism: Microbacterium sp. HSID17254 (assembly GCF_003989315.1). NCBI lineage: Bacteria > Bacillati > Actinomycetota > Actinomycetes > Micrococcales > Microbacteriaceae > Microbacterium > Microbacterium sp. HSID17254. The sequence goes on along the minus strand of NZ_RBLT01000040.1, from coordinate 1,607 downwards.
CGAAGATCGTGCTCGCCGACGGTCCCGCGACGGCCGACGGCGGACGGAAGACCGTCAAGGGCGCCGACCTCTCGTGCCAGGACGGCCTCCTCTTCCGTCGCAACTCCCTCACGGGCGCCGTCGAGGCGGTCCGCCGCGCCGGCGTCGGCGTCACACTCAACGAGGCGCTCCACGCCTGACAGCCCGCCTGCAGCCTTCGACCGGTCTCCGCTGGTAGACTGGCTCCGTTGCCCGCGCCGCCGGCCGGTCAGCATCGTCGTCGTCTAGGGGTCTCCGAGGACCGAAGCGAGCGCCCGCGCTCCCCTCTCCAGCCCGAACTGGCCATTCGCACGGCGAACGGACGCGCACTCGCTGCGTCTTCGCCCACCTCACCCCACTATCCCGCGCCGTTCTCGTGCGCTGACGGAGTTCTCTGCATGCCTTCCTTCCTCGATCTCGGCGTTCCCGCCGAGCTCGCCACCGTTCTCGCCGCCTCCGGAAAGACCGAGGCGTTCGCGATCCAGCGCGACACCCTGCCCGACTCGCTCGCCGGCCGTGACCTCCTCGGTCGCGGACGCACGGGCAGCGGCAAGACCATCGCCTTCGCGCTCCCGCTCGTCGCCCGCCTGGCGGCCTCCGGCCACAAGCGCCGTTCCGGCCTGCCCCGCGGCCTCGTGCTCGCCCCCACCCGCGAGCTCGCCACCCAGATCGCCGCGACCGTCGCCCCGCTCGCGGAGGCCGTCGGCCTTCGGGTCACCACCGTGTTCGGCGGCGTCAGCCAGCGTCCGCAGGAGCAGGCGCTGCAGGGCGGCGTCGACATCGTCGTCGCCTGCCCCGGCCGTCTGGAAGACCTCATGAAGCAGCAGGTCGTGCGTCTCAGCGCGATCGAGGTCACCGTGCTCGACGAGGCGGACCACATGGCCGATCTCGGCTTCCTCCCCGGCGTCACCCGCATCCTGTCGGCGACGCCCGCCGACGGTCAGCGCCTGCTCTTCAGCGCCACGCTGGACCGCGGCATCGACACCCTCGCCCGCCGGTTCCTCACGAACGCCGTCAGCCACGAGGTCGACGAGGCGAGCGTGCCGGTCGGCGAGATGACCCACCGGGTGCTCGTCGTCGACTCCCCCGAGAACAAGACCGTGCTGGTGCGCGATCTCGCCTCGGGCACCGGCCGTCGCATCCTCTTCACGCGCACCAAGCACCAGGCGAAGAAGCTCGCCAAGCAGCTCACCGCCGCCGGGATCCCCGCCGTCGACCTGCACGGCAACCTGTCGCAGAACGCCAGGGAGCGCAACCTCGGTGCCTTCTCCACCGACCCGGCCGACGGGGGCGTCCGCGTCCTCGTCGCGACCGATGTCGCGGCGCGCGGTGTGCACGTGGACAACGTCGACCTCGTCGTCCACGTCGACCCGCCCGTCGAGCACAAGGCCTACCTGCACCGCTCGGGCCGCACGGCTCGCGCCGGCGCCGCCGGCACGGTCGTCACCGTGGTCCTGCCCGAGCAGCGCCGTGACGTGAAGGATCTCCTGCGCAAGGCCGCCATCACCGCACCGCTGGAGAACCTCACCGCCGACGCCGTCACCGAGCTCGTCCCCGACCGGGCTCCGCACGTGCGCCCCGCTCCCCCA
>NZ_RBLT01000039.1:0-31616 GCF_003989315.1 Microbacterium sp. HSID17254 | reverse complement strand
AGGAGCTCGCGGCGAAGATGGCGGCGGCGGACGCCGGGGCCCGGCAGCTCGTCGACGGCGCGACCACTCTCGCCGCCGGTGTCGACGGCGCGCACAGGTACGCGAACGGTGTGCTCGAGGGGGCGACGACCCTCAGCGCCACTCTGCGCGCCGGAGTGAGTGCCGATGTGCAGAAACTCGCCCATCCGGAGACGAAGGCCCTGCTGGCGGGCGTCGCCACGAGCGCTCCCGGCAATGCGCGGACGCTCGCCGCCGGTCTGCAGGGTCTCCTCGCTGCACACCCTGATGACGTGCAGCTCCAGCAGCTCGCGGCGCTCGCCGCCGGCGTCGAGAAGCAGGTCGGCGCGCTGGCCGCCCCCGCCGCGGCTGCTCCGGGCCTCGCACAGGGACTCATCGGCGCCGCCGACGGCTCCGCTCGTGTCACGGCCGGCGTCGGTGCGCTCATCAACGGCGACACCTCGAAGGGCTGGCCGGGGACCGTGGCGCTGGTCTCGCCGAAGGGCGCTCCCGCCCTCGTCGTCGGAGCGCAGACGCTGCAGGACGGCACCTCCCGGCTCGCGGCGGGTGCGGCGGATCTCTCGTCCGGGCTGCAGACCCTCTCGACCGGAGCATCGTCGCTGTACTCCGGCACCGCGGAGCTCAGCGCCGGCGCGGCCCGGCTCGACGAGGGTGCCGGGACTCTGGCCACGGGCGTCGGCGCGCTGCAGTCGGGTGCCGGTGACCTCCGGTCCGGGATGACCGAACTCCGTACCGGCGCCGACGCGGTCGCCGAGGGGTCCGGCACCCTCGCGGCCGGAAGCGCGAAGCTCGACGCGGGTGCCGCGGACCTCGCGGCGGGTAACGGGCGCATCGCCGACGGCTCCGGGACCCTCGCGACGGCCACGGCCGGCGCCGCACCCTCTCTGCTCCCGTGGATCCTCGGGATCGGTCTGGTCGGCCTGATCGCGATCGGCTTCTGGATCGGTCACCGCGTCACCCACCGCTGATCGTTGACCCACCCCCTTCCGTGCGACCCACCCCCCTAAGTGACGCACTTTCGGGGGTGGGTCGACCTCAAGGGGGTGGGTCGGCGAATGAGGGTCAGCGCTTCGGGAGGGGGATCGTGCCGGTGGCGATGCGCTCGGTGGGCATGCGGTCGCGATCGTAGGTGATCTCGTCGTAGCCGTGCGGGGTGGGCAGGCCGTCCTCGCCGATGCTGACGAACACGATCTCGTCGATGGTGAGGATGCGCTTGCGCGTGATCATGTTGCGCGCGACGGCCCGCATGGTGAGCGACGTGGTGCCGAAACGGGTGGCCTGCAGCCCGATCTCGATGAGGTCGCCCTGCACCGCCGACGCCTCGAACGTGATGGCGGAGATGTGCCGGGTGACGACGCGGTAGTTGCCGAGTTGCACGATCGCGTAGATCGCGGCCTCCTCGTCGATCCACTTCAGCAGGCTTCCGCCGAACAGCGTGCCGTTCGCGTTGAGGTCTTCCGGGCGCACCCACTTGCGGGTGCGGAAGTTCAGGCCGTCCTCGGACTGCCATGCGGGTGCTTTCTGTTTCGCCATGCCCCGAGGCTAGGCGGGTCGTGCGTCGGCGGTGTTACGTCGCGTTTTCCGGCGGGTGCACACGCCGCCGCCCACAGCGGATCTGCTCCGGGCGGATTCGCTTCCGCGGCCGCAGCCGGAGCCGGAGGCTGGGGTCATGAGCGAAGACAACCCCCTCCCGCAGTTCGGCCCCGAGGCCCGGCGCGCCCTGTTCCACGAGCGGGTGCTCGTCCTCGACGGCGCCCTCGACGACGACAACGGCACCCTCCTGATGACGCAGCTCCTCGGTCTCTCCGCCGAGGATCCGGCGGCCGACATCGCCCTCTGGATCCACTCGCCCGGCGGGTCCGTGCCATCGATGCTGGCGATCCGCGACCTCATGCACCTCATCCCGAACGACGTCTCCACCCTCGCCCTCGGTCTCGCCTGCAGCGCCGGGCAGTTCCTGCTCTCCGCGGGGACGAAGGGCAAGCGGCGCGCTCTCCCGCACGCGCGGATCCTCATGCACCAGGGTTCGGCGGGGATCGGCGGATCGGCGGTGGAGATCGAGGCACAGGCCGACGACCTCCGGCACATGCGCGACACCGTCCTCGGCCTCATCGCCGACGACACCGGTCAGCCCCTCGCGCGGATCTTCGAGGACTCCCTCCATGACCGCTGGTACACCGCCGCCGAGGCGCAGGACTACGGGTTCATCGACGAGATCGTGCAGTCGACGGCGGAGATCCTGCCGCGTCGTCGTGCGCGGGTGGGACTGGGGGCGGACGCATGAGCAGCTACACGATCCCGAACGTCATCGCCCAGCATCCGCGGGGTGAGCGGGTCATGGACGTGTACTCGCATCTGCTCGCCGAGCGGGTCATCTACCTCGGCACCGGCATCGACGCGGGGGTGGCGAACGCCCTCATCGCGCAGCTCCTGCACCTCGACGCGGACAGCCCGGAGACCGGCGTCCAGTTCTACATCAACAGTGAGGGCGGGGATCCCGGTGCCGCGCTGGCGATCTACGACACCATGCAGCACATCCGTCCGCGGATCGCGACGACGTGCGTCGGGCAGGCCATCGGTCCGGCCGCCCTGCTGGTCGCGGCGGGAGCGCCGGGGGAGCGGGCGGCCCTCGCCCACGCGCGCATCGTGCTGCATCAGCCGGCCGGTCAGTCGCGCGGAGCCATCCCGGACCTCATCCTCGCGGCCGACGAGGTCGTGCGGGTGCGCGCGGACATGGAGACGATCCTGGGCCGGCACACCGGCCGCTCCCTCGCGGAGCTCCGCGCCGACACCGACCGGGACCGGGTCTTCACCGCCGCCGCCGCCCTCGACTACGGCCTCATCGACACTGTGCTCGGTCCCCGTGATCCGGAGGCACGATGAAGTGACGGGTGCACGACGGATCTCCAGGATCCGTCGTGCACCCGGACTCCGGTCGTGCAGGGGAGACGGGTCAGGCGGCGAGGGCGAAGGCGCCGCGGGAGGCCGACACCACCGCCGCGGCGGGGGTGGCCTGACGAAGCTCCTCGGCGACCGCGCTCGTGAGCTCCACGAGGGTGGCGTCCAGGGCCCCGGCGATCGCGGCGATCATCTCGCTGGACGGCTCCTTCCGACCGCGCTCGACCTCGGAGAGGTACTGCGGCGAGACCCCGGCCTTCTCCGCGGTCTCGCTGAGCGTCTCCCCGCGGTCATGACGCCGCCGTCGGAGCTGATCCCCGAGCAGATCGCGCCACAGCGGTTCGGGGCCGTTCGACGACGGACGGACGGGATGCGGGGCGTGGGGGAACGGGACGATGTCGGCCATGCCTCACGATAAGCCGCCGTCTGTGCGGCGATCGAGACGTTCTGCTCAGAGCAGAAAGCGGCTCACAGCGCCGCCGTGACGCCGGGAAGCAGCGCGCCCAGGATGTCCTGCAGCCGCTGCCGATCCTCCGCGGACAGCGGGTCGAGGATGAGCTCGCGGATCTGGGCCACGTGGACGGGCGCGGCCGCCCGGAGCATCTCCCGCCCCGCCGGGGTCAGCGTCGCGGAGAGCGTGCGCTTGTCCGTGGAGCACGACGTCCGCTCCACCCACCCGCGCTCCTCCAGGGAGTCCAGGGCGTGGCTCAGACGCGACCGGCTGAGTCCGGCGATGCGCGCGAGCTCGGTCATGGTGACGGCCTCGTCGCCCTGCCCGGCGAGGGTCACCAGGATCGCGTAGCGGGCGTGGTTCAGGCCCACCTCGTCCTTCAGCGCCCGGTCGAGGACCTGGGGCAGCAGCTGGACGAACCGGATGATCGGGAGCCACGTCGCGAGCTCGTCGTCGTCGAGCCGCCGCGGGTGCCGCGTCTCGCTCATGTCGTGCTCCTCGGAGGTCACGCCGCGGTCAGGTCGATCGTGTGCGCCGTGTGGTCGCGCTTCGCCTGGAGGTAGCGCGAGTTCGCCTCGGACAGGTGCACCTCGGTGCGCACCCGCTCGGTGACGCGGACGCCGAGCCCGTCGAGCTGCGCGGCCTTGTCGGGATTGTTGCTCAGCAGGCGGATGCGGTCCACGCCCAGCGCGCGCAGCATCTGCGCCGCGACGGTGTAGTCCCGCTCATCCTCGCCGCGTCCGAGGGCCACGTTCGCCTCATAGGTGTCGAGGCCGGCGTCCTGCAGCGCGTACGCGTCGAGCTTGGCGTACAGCCCGATGCCGCGGCCTTCCTGCCGGAGGTAGAGGAGGAAGCCGCCCTCGGCGGCGATCCGCTCGACGGCCTCCCGCAGCTGCGGCCCGCAGTCGCAGCGCTCGGAGCCGAACACGTCTCCGGTGAGGCACTCGCTGTGCGGGCGGACGAGGGGAGCTTCGCCGCCGGCGGCGGAGCGGGCGAGCGCCGCCTGCCAGTCACCGAGTCCGAGCAGCAGGTGCTCGCGCCCGTCCACGAGTCCATCGAAGGTCACGACGTCGGCCGTCGTCGCGAAGCTGTCCGCGAAGCGCAGGGGCACCCGCACGCGGGTGCGCTCCGCGGCGACCGTTGAAGTTTCAATCATGTGAGGGGAAACGCCGTCGGGGCGCGGCTATTCCCGGGCCGCGAGGACCGTGTCGGTCCGTGACGGCGATCGACGTGTGGCGCCGCGGACTCGGTAGCCTCGCACCATGAGTCACTTCGTCTCCGCGGCAGAACTCCACGACCTCCTCGAGAACGGCGCCCCGATCCGGGTCGTCGACGTGCGCTGGCGCCTGGACCGTCCCGAGGCGGGCCCGGGCGACTACCGCTCTGGCCACATCCCCGGCGCCGTGTTCGCGTCGTTGGATCAGGAGCTCTCCACGCCCGGAGCGCCCACCGAGGGCCGGCATCCGCTCCCCTCGACGGAGACCCTGCAGGCGGCGGCACGGCGCTGGGGCGTGCGGCAGGGCGACACGGTCGTGGCCTACGACGACACCAAGGGACTCGCGGCGGCTCGGGCGTGGTGGCTGCTCCGGCAGGCCGGCGTCGAGGTCCGGGTGCTCGACGGCGGGCTGCGGGCCTGGACCGCGGCCGGATACGACCTGGCGACCGACGACGTCGTGCCGGAGACCGGTGACGTCGTCCTCGCGGATCCCGGCCAGGACGCCCTCTCGATCGACGAGGCGGCGGCGTTCCCGGAGACCGGGGTCCTGCTCGACGTGCGCGCCCCGGAGCGCTACCGCGGCGAGACCGAGCCGCTCGACCCGATCGCCGGACACATCCCCGGTGCCCGGAACCTCCCCACCACGCGGCACCTCGACGAGAGCGGGCGCATCCGTGACCGCGACACGGTCCTGGCGACGCTCGCGGAGGTCGGCATCACGACGGAGACGCCGGTCGCGGCCTACTGCGGCTCCGGCATCACGGCGGCGCATACGGCTCTCGTGCTGCAGGAGGTCGGCATCCCGGCGAAGGTCTTCCCCGGCTCCTGGAGCCAGTGGTCCAACACGCCGGGACGACCGGTCGCGACGGGTGATCAGCCGGGCTGATCGCCGCCGCGAGGGCCGTACCCCCAGCGCAGACCGAGGGCGCCCGGACCGAACGCCCGGCGGACCTGATGCACCGACGTGCCGCGAGGTCGCGGGAGCGCGGTGACGACGGTGCCTCCAGCGGTCTCGACGAGCTCGTCGCACCAGTCCGGCACGGCATCGGGGTGGAAGCGCGTCCACACCAGGAGCTCGCGAGCCTGGCGGGACAGAGCATGCCCGGTCTCCCGATCCGAGGGGCGACCGGGCTCGTACTGCACCGACCACTCGACGACCGCGGTGTCCGGAGCCTCGAGCGGGACATCGAGCTCGATCAGCGCGCCGTGCGCCTCGCCGTTCGGGTGGGAGTAGCGCGCGGCGATCCGTCCGCCGGCCACGGCCGTGAGGAGCGGTGGAGGCCCGGGGACGCCGGGGGTGAGGTCGAGGACGGGGATGGCGGTGATCACGCCGCTCGTCGACTGCACGATGCTGCGGGTGAGGCAGGAGGACACCTCGCCGTCGGCGTCCACCTCCGTGACGGAGTGGACGGTGAGCTCCCGCGACGGGTCCGGGTACGTGGCGCCGAGGGCCGCGTAGACCTCGCGGACCGCCCGCTCCATGTCGACCTGCTCCAGCGGGAACCCCTGCGGCCCCAGGGGCCCGGTGCGGTGCGGACGCAGGAGCCTGCTCAACGCACCGGACTCGAGGCACAGCAGGTCCTCGATGTCGGCGAGGGCGGCGAGCGACTGCGGTCCTTCCGGGCGGCGGGCTCCCGACCGCCAGTAGCTCAGCGTGGCCATCGAGACGCGGTTGCCCCGGTCGCGGAGCTGTCGCTGCAACCACGACAGCGTCACCGGTCTCGCGTTGATCGCATCCCGCAGCGCCGCCGCGAACGCGTCCGGCGTCGCGGCCCTCTTCTCGTCGTCCCCAAAACCCATCACAGCCCCCACCCGGTATGTGAAGAACACACCTCTAGAGTGAGCATACGACCGCACGCGCACACCTCAGGGGACCAGGTGGGCAAGTGGGTCACGGGGCTGTGATGTCGCGGGGAGGGTGCCCGACCCTGCGGCAGCGGCCCGACGCAGTGATGCCCCCCTTGCTGCGTATGTCGTGAAGCCCGGCAATCGATCTGGGGAGATCCGCCGGGCTTCACGAGCATCCCCCGGCGCGTGCGGCTCGCGGCCCCGCGTAGACTGGTGGGGAAACCCCGGAGGATCTGGCCGTTATGTCTGCCCCTGCTCGCGCGTTCACCATGCGCCACGTGCAATTGCTGCGCGCGCTGTTCGCGGCCGTCGCCGCCCTGATGATCACCTTCTCCTCGGATCACTCCGCCGCGGTCGGTCTCGCCGTCTTCAGCGGCTTCGCGCTGGTCACCGCCCTGGTGCACATCCTCGCGGCCTGGCTCGTCCTCCCGTCGGGGTCGCGCTGGTCGGCGATCCTCCTGGCGGTCGTGAGCGCGATCGCCGGAATGGCCGGGGGCGTGCCGGCCTGGCGCACGGACGACATGTTCTTCATCGTGCTCATCACCTGGGGCGTGCTCAGCGGCGGCCTCGAGCTGCTCGCCGGCATCCGCGCCCGCCGCGTCGGGGGAGCGCTCGCCACCGACGCGATCACGGTCGGGGCGCTGGGCGTGCTCCTCGCGGTCGTCCTGCTGCTGATCCCGTCGGGCTTCGTCCAGGAGTACACGATCGAGAAGGCGGGCACGTTCGAGCTGTCCGGCATCATCCTCGGCGTGGGGATGTTCGGCGGGTATGCGGCCATCGTCGCCGTCTTCCTCGGCATCGCCGGCCTCACCCCGAAGCGTGCGGACGCCGATGACGTCGCTGCCGCCCCCGAGAACGATGCGGCTCCTGTGGAGCACGGAGGAGAGCGATGAGCGACGACAAGCCCACCCGACGGGACATCCTGCGGCCCCTCCACCTGCTCGGCATCGCCCTGGGCTGCGGCGTGTTCGCCATGGTGGTCACCCTCGTCTCCACCGGCGCCTTCACCCTCCGCGTGAACACCGCCATCGCGAACGGCACCTACGAGGGTCTCACCCCGGTGGCCCTGAGCCTCGTCGTGGGCGGCGGCGCCTTCATCGCGACCCTTCTGATCCTCGCGATGCTCATGCTCGCTGTCGATCCCGCCGACGTCACGAAGACCGTCGACCGCCCCGTGCTGTACGACGCGGAGGGCGAGGGCGCGAGCGACGGCCCCACCGACGAGCCGGGACGCCCCGCCTCGTCGTGACGCGGAGATCGGGCGGAATATCGGTGAGGTCGTTCCGCTTGTCTCTGGAGTGACTGCCTCCGTCGACCGCGCCTCCATCGGACTCCGGTCGGAGCGGGGACCCATCCTCGGCGCGCTCATGCTCGCCACCGGCCTCATCGCGATCGACGCCACGATCCTGGCGACCGCGGTGCCGAGCATCGTGCGCGACCTCGGCAGCTACCAGCAGTTCCCGTGGCTGTTCTCCGTGTATCTGCTGGCACAGGCCGTGAGCGTGCCGATCTACTCGCGGTTCGCCGACACCGTGGGCCGCAAGCCGATCATCCTGCTCGGCATCGCCCTCTTCCTGCTCGGATCCGTCCTCTGCGGGTTCGCCTGGAGCATGCCGGCGCTGATCGTCTTCCGCATCATCCAGGGCATCGGTGCCGGTGCCGTCGCGCCGATGTCGATGACCATCGTCGGCGACATCTACACGGTCGCCGAGCGCGCGAAGGTGCAGGGATACGTCGCCAGCGTCTGGGCCATCTCCTCGGTGGTGGGCCCCGCACTCGGCGGCATCTTCGCCCAGCTCGACGCCTGGCGATGGATCTTCTGGATCAACGTGCCCCTGTGCCTGATCGCCGGATGGATGCTGCTGCGCACGTACAAGGAGCAGAAGCAGACCCAGCGGCACAGCATCGACTACGGGGGCGCGGTGCTGCTCACGATCGGGTTGACCGCGCTCATCCTCGGCATGCTGGAGGGCGGGAACGCCTGGGCGTGGCTGTCCGTGCCGAGTGCCCTCTGCTTCGGGATCGGGGTGGTCGCGCTCGGGGCCTTCGGGTTCGTCGAGCGCCGGGTGGCGGAGCCGATCGTCGATCTGCGCCTCGTGACCCGTCGGCTCATCCTCACGACCACGGTGGTCTCGCTCGGCATCGGGGCCCTCATGCTCGGCGTGACCAGCTTCGCCCCTGCCTACCTCGAGGGGTCCATCGGCATCGCTCCGCTGCTGTCGGGTCTGGCGGTGGCCGCTCTGACCCTCGGCTGGCCGCTCGCCGCCGCGAACGCCGGACGGCTGTACCTGCGCATCGGCTTCCGTCGCACCACGCTCATCGGCATGAGCATCACGACCGTGGCAGCCGTCGCGCTCGCCGCCGTCGCCTCCTGGCCGAACCCGTTCGTCGTCGCCGGCATCGCGTTCCTCCTCGGCTTCGGGCTCGGGTGGAGTGCGGCCCCGACCCTCATCGCCGCACAGGCCTCGGTCGGCTGGGGGGAGCGGGGCGCGGTGACCGGGATGAACGCGTTCGCACGGTCAGCGGGAAGCGCCGTGGGCGTGGCGGTGTTCGGGGCGATCTCGAACGCGGTCATCGCGCAGGGTGCGGGACCCGATGACCCCGACACGATCGTCCGCGCGTCGGTGTGGGTGTTCGTCGCGGTCGCCGTGACCGCGGTTCTCACCCTCCTGGCGGCGTCGTTCATGCCGAAGGACAGGGTCGAGGAGCACTCCGGGGAGTCGGGCTCCTAGCTCCTCAGCGGGCGAGGCGCTCCGCGATGCCGGTGTAGGTCGCGGGGGTCAGCGCGAGGAGCCGCTGCTTGGCCGGGTCCCCGATCTCCAGACCCTCCACGAACGACGCGAGGTCGGCGGCGCCGACGCGGTGCCCGCGGGTGAGCTCCTTGAGCAGCGCGTACGGGTCCTGGATGCTCGACCGGCCGGCGACGACCTCGGCGCGGATCACCGTCTGGATCGCCTCGGCCAGCACCTCCCAGTTCACGTCGAGGTCGGCGAGCAGCACATCGCGCGAGAGCGAGATCGCGTTCAGGCCGCGGCGCAGGTTGTCGAGAGCGAGCAGCGAGTGCCCGAACGCGACGCCGATGTTGCGCTGCGTCGTGGAGTCGGTGAGGTCGCGCTGCAGGCGGCTCGTGACCAGCGTCTGGCCCAGCGACGCGAGCAGGGCTCCCGAGATCTCGAGGTTGGCCTCGGCGTTCTCGAAGCGGATCGGGTTGATCTTGTGCGGCATGGTCGACGAGCCGGTGGCGCCGGCGACCGGGATCTGCGCGAAGTAGCCGAGCGAGATGTAGGTCCAGATGTCCGTCGCGAGGTTGTGCAGGATCCCGCCGGCGTGACGCACGCGGTCGTAGAGCTCGACCTGCCAGTCGTGCGACTCGATCTGCGTCGTGAGCGGGTTGAAGCTCAGGCCCAATCCCTCGATGTACTCGCGGGCGATGGTCGGCCAGTCGGCGTCAGGGTCGGCCGCGAGGTGAGCGGACCAGGTGCCGGTCGCGCCGGAGAACTTCGCGAGGTACTCGGAGCCGGCGATCTGGCTGCGCACGCGCTCGAGGCGCCAGGCGAAGACCGCGAGCTCCTTGCCCATCGTCGAGGGGGTGGCGGGCTGCCCGTGCGTGCGGGACAGCATGGCGGCGTCGGCGTGCTCGACCGCGAGCTCGCGCAGCTTCGCGATCACGGTGTCGAGGGCCGGGAGCCAGACCTCCTCGACCGCGCGCTTGACGGTGAGGGCGTAGGACGCGGAGTTGATGTCCTCGCTCGTGCAGGCGAAGTGCGTCAGCTCGGCGATGCGGTCGAGGCCGAGCGTGGAGAGCCGGTCGCGGACGAGGTACTCGATGGCCTTCACATCGTGCTGCGTGACGGCCTCCTTCTCGGCGAGCCAGTCGATCTCGGCCTGCCCGAAGTCGCGGTACAGCGCGCGCAGGCGGTTCTTGTCGTCGTCGGACAGCGGGGTCGTCTCGAACAGCGAACGGTCGGTGAGGGCGATCAGCCATTCCACCTCCACCTCGACCCTGGCGCGGTTGAGTCCGGCCTCGGAGAGGAAGTCGGCGAGCCCGGTGACGGCACCGCGATAGCGGCCGTCGAGGGGGCTGAGGGGCTGCGGCGGGAGCGAAGGCTGGAAAGTCAGGGGAGTCCTCCTGATGAGGCCCCGAAGGTTCGGGGCGTGCGGGGCAGGCGCAGAGCGGGTTCGAGCTGGCGGAACAAGCCGCGAGTCGCCGTCTCGATCATACCGAGCACTGAATCGAACATCTCCGGGCCGGCGTAGTACGGGTCGGGGACGTCGTGCGTCGAGGCGTCGGGATCGAAGGCGAGGAGGAGGGTCACCTTGCCGTCCTCGTCCTCGTCCCCGGCCCATTCGCGGAGGATGCGCTCATGCGTGCGGTCCAGGGCCACCACGAGGTCGTTCTCGGCGAAGGAGGCGGCGGTGAACTGGCGGGCGCGATGCAGGGAGCCGTCGTAGCCGCGGCGGGCGAGGGCGTCGATGGTGCGGTGGTCGGCGCGCTCGCCGAGGTGCCAGTCCCCGGTGCCCGCGCTGCGCGAGACGATCTGGGAGCCGAGACCCTGCCGCTCCGCGAGGTCCCGGAACACGACCTCCGCCATGGGGGAGCGGCAGATGTTGCCGGTGCAGACGAAGATCACGCGGAAGGGATCTCGGGCTGTCACGGATCCATTCTGCCGCTCGATGCCGTTCCTGCACAGCGGGCATCGGATCGCGGTGCGGCTCGACCCTCCTGCACGGTCCTGGGGGGAGAACCGGCACTCCACTGGTCATGGCCGTCCGACGGGGCCCTGGCCACAACGGACGCGGTCCGGCGGGAGGCTGGGGCCATGTCTTCCTTCGCCCTCACCGCCCTCTCTCCCGGTGTCGATCCTGCGCTGCGGGCGCGGGTGCTGTCCGAGCTGGACGCCGCCCTCGCGGGACTCGACGATCTGGCTTCGACGCTGACCGCGCTGCGTGACGTGTGCGCCTGGGAGTCCGACGGCGTCGAGGCGCTGCGGTGGGCCCTCTGGCGGCTGTCGGACGACACGGCGACGGTGCGCCGGATGCTGCAGGTGTGCCGAGGGGAGGTCGAGGGTGCATGAGCGGGCTCGACATCGACCACGGCGGCGCGATCGCGGTGGACACGGCGCAGCTCCGCGAGCTCGCGGTGCGCGTGCGGGCCGCCGAGCCGGTGTGCGCGGAGGCGCAGGACGCGGTGGGGCGTGTCGAGGCGCTGCTCGGCTCCGCAGCATGGACCGCGCTGGCCTCGGTGGCGTGGTCCCTGCGGTCCGCAGTGACCGCGATGGAGGCGCTCGCGGCGCATCTCCAGGAGACGGCCGCCGATCTCGACCTCATGGCCGAGGTCTACGAGGTGGTCGAGCTGCGGGCGCAAGCGGAGGCGCTGGCGCGGACGGATACGGCTGCGGCCGCTGCGGTGGAGGGGCGCCTGCGGCTGCTCCTCGCCGGCGACGAGCGTCTGGCCGCGCTGGCCGACGCGCGGGAGCGGACGGCGGACGACCGACGCTTCCGCGGCTTGGGCGATCAGTTCGACGCCGGAGGACTGCTTCCGCCGGTGTTCCTGGGCGGCGCTGTCGTCGGCGTGACGTCGGGGCTGGGGCGGGTGCGGCCGGGGATGGCACTCGGCGCGACGGCGGATCCGGTGCGGGTATCGGTCACCTCGCGCTCCCATCCGGTCGGGGCTCCGAACGGACTGGCCAGCGCCCTCGGGCGCCTGCCCTCCGCTTCCGGGGCGCAGCTGGCGATCGAGAAGTACACGGTTCCGGGGGAGTCTCCGCGCTACGTCGCCTACGTCTCGGGCAGCCGCTCGATGTCCCTCCGCGAGGGCGGGGGTGTCGAGGCCTGGGACATGAAGTCGAACATCGAGCTCTACACCGGGGCCCGGTCCGCGTCGTATCAGGCGACCCTCGACGCGCTGGCTGCGGCGGGTGCGAGACCCGGGGATCGGGTGGACGTCGTCGCCCACTCGCAGGGTGGCATGATCGCAGCGCACCTGTCGATGGAGAGCGAGTTCACGGTGACGACCCAGATCACCGCCGGGAGCCCGGTCGAGCCGACACTGTCCGCCGACCAGACGCTCGTGCAGCTCCGGCACACCGACGACGCGGTGTCCGCGCTCGCCGCAGGAGGGGCGAGGGAGGGCACGGGGTCCGCCGACAGCTTCACCGCGAGCCGGGTGGGCGATCCGGATCCCGGTCGCCAGGACCTCGCGCTCGAGACCCACTCGCTGGAGAACTACATCGAGACCGCGGCGATGGTGGACGCCTCCGCCGATCCGCGGGCGGTGGCTCTCGACGCCTACTGGGCCGATCTCGACCGCGCCGTCACCATCGAACGCACGGAGTACCGCGCGGCGCGTGTGCTCCCCGATCCGTGAGCCGTACGCGCCGTCCGCAGACGGGTCAGTCGCGGCGGGAGCGCTTGTTCTGCGGACGCAGGATGAACCCGAAGATGCCGTTGATGATCGAGATGATCAGCGCGGCGAGCACGCCCCACCAGAACGACTCGACCGACAGGCCCCACCCGAAGCTGCTGGTGATCCACGCGGTCAGCCAGAGCAGGAAGCCGTTGATGAGTAAGCCGATGAGGCCGAACGTGAGGATGTACAGCGGAAAGGCGACGATCTTCACGATCGTGCCGATGATGGTGTTCACCAGCGCGAAGAGGGCGCCGACCGCGAGGAGCGTCAGGACGAGCTGCAGCGTCTCGCCCGGCGGGAAGGCGCGCACCGTGACCTGGAGCACGGGGATGAGCGTGACGACCCAGATGGCGAACGCGTTGACGACGACCCGGATGATGAAGCGCATGATGCGTTCAGTCTCCCACGCGCCGCCCGCGGTGTCAGCCGCGGTCGTCCACCGGACGGATGTGGGCGGCGAGAACCTGGGCGATCTCCCCGAGATCCATCCGGCTCTGCGCGACATCGATGACGAACTCGAAGGCTTCGTCGTTCGTGAAGGTGATGTCGTAGCCGTTCAGCCGGATGAAGATGAAGGTGAGATAGAGCGCTGTGCGCTTATTCCCGTCGAACAGCGCGTGATTCTGGGCGACGGAACTCATCAGGGCCGCCGCCTTCTCCGCGAACGTCGGATACGCATCGACGCCGAACATGCCGGCGGCGGGTCGCGCCAGAGCGGAGAAGAGCAGCCCCTCGTCGCGCACATGCAGGCCGAGCTTCGCGATCAGCGCGAGGGCCTGCTCGGGCTCGATGTACTCGGTGGCCATCGATCAGGCGTCTTCGAGGCGCGTGATGGCGTCGCCGTAGCGTTCGGTCACCTCGTCCGCGAGCGCCAGAACTCGATCGGTCTTGGACACGCTGTTCGCGAACCGAGTGGCCGCCTCGATGATCACGGCGTGCTTGGAGACGTGCCGGGCTCGTGCGATGTCTTCGAGCCGCGCATCGAGTTCCTCAGGGAGTCGCACCGTCATAGCCATACCAGAATGGTATCACCGCACCCTCGGCCTCGAAAGGGTGGCTGGCCGCACGTCCTAGACTCGACGCGTGACCGAGCCGACCCTGCCCCGCATCCGCCCCGCCATCGCCTCCCTCGCGCCGTACCGCCAGGGCAAGCAGGCAGGTCCCGAGGCCTTCAAGCTCTCCAGCAACGAGAACCCGTTCGACCCGCTGCCCTCGGTCCTCGACGCGCTGCAGCACACGACGCCGATGAACCGGTATCCCGATGCCACCGCCGGCCGCCTGCGTGCGCGGCTCGGGGCCCGCTACGGGGTCGAGCCCGAGCAGGTCCATGTCGCCTCCGGCAGTGTCGCGATCCTGCATCAGCTCATCCTCGCCACCGCATCGGTCGGCGACGAGGTCGTCTACGCCTGGCGGTCGTTCGAGGCGTACCCGAGCCTGCCGCTGGTCGCGGGCGCGACCGGGGTGCAGGTGCCGCTGACGGCCGACTCCCGCCACGACCTCGACGCGATGGCCGACGCCGTGACCGACCGCACACGCGCGATCATCGTCTGCACGCCGAACAACCCGACCGGACCCATCGTCACCTCTGCCGAGTTCGCGGCGTTCGTGGACCGCGTGCCGTCCGACGTGCTCATCATCCTCGACGAGGCCTACGCCGAGTTCGTCACCGCCCCCGATGCCGTCGACGGCCTGGCCGAGCGCGTCTTCGAGGCGCACCCGAACGTGGTCGTCCTCCGCACGTTCTCCAAGGCCTACGGTCTGGCCGGGCTCCGGGTCGGCTACGCGATCGGCCACGAGAAGGTGCTCGACGCGGCACGGACGACCGGCATCCCGCTGTCGGTCACGTCCGCGGCCGAGAACGCCGCCATCGCGAGCCTCGACGCCGAAGCCGAGCTCCTGGAGCGCGTCGCCGTGATCGTCGAACGCCGCGCCCGTCTCGTCGAGGGGCTCCGCGCGCAGGGCTGGGAGGTGCCGGACGCCCAGGGCAACTTCGTCTGGCTGCCGACCGGCGCGCGCACCGACGAGGTCGCAGCGGCGTTCGTCGACGCCGACCTGATCGTGCGTCCGTTCTCCGGTGACGGCATCCGGATCTCCGTCGGCGAGGAGGCGGCCGTCGCCCGCGTGCTCGAGGTCGCGGCGACCCTCCGCTGAGCGCGGCACCGCCCTGCGAACCGCGGAATCTCGGGGTTCCGGGGAGATACGAGGGCGTCCTAGGTATGCGTGACCCGGCATGCCGACGCGGGTAGCGTGGGGGCCGTGAGCACCTCTGAGACCCCCCTCGTGCGCGTTCTGGACGAGACCGGAAAGGTCGCCCCGACGCCGGCCGCGGAGCAGTACCTGCCGCTCATCGAGGCCATCCCCGACGACGAGCTCGCGCAGTTCTACCGCGACATGGTGGGCATCCGCGCGATCGACACCCAGGCCACCAACCTGCAGCGCCAGGGCCAGCTCGCCCTGTGGCCGCCGAGCCGCGGACAGGAGGCGGCGCAGGTCGGCTCCGGTCGGGCCGCCCGCGCGCAGGACACGATCTTCCCCTCGTACCGCGAGCACGCGGTCACGCGGATCCGCGGCGTGGACCCGGTCGACATCATCAAGCTCATGCGCGGTGTCTCCCACGGCGGCTGGGACCCGACCGATCCGAAGAACGGCAACACCCGCCTGTACACGCTCGTGCTCGGCTCCCAGGTGCTGCACGCCGCCGGCTATGCGATGGGCCTCACGTTCGACGGCCGCACCGGCACCGGCGACCCCGAGCGCGACGAGGCGGTCGTCGTCTACTACGGCGACGGCGCCTCCAGCCAGGGCGACGTGCACGAGGCCATGGTGTTCGCGGCCAGCTACCAGGCCCCGACGCTCTTCTTCCTGCAGAACAACCACTGGGCCATCTCGGTCCCCGTCACCACGCAGTCCCGGGTGCCGCTCGTGCAGCGCAGCGCCGGGTACGGCATCCCGAGCGTCCGCGTGGACGGCAACGACGTACTCGCCAGCTACGCGGTGTCCCGCGTGGCCCTCGACGAGGCGCGCGCCGGCGGCGGACCCCGTGCCATCGAGGCCGTGACGTACCGGCTCGGCGCGCACACGACCAGCGACGATCCCACGAAGTATCGCGGCGATGACGAGGAGCTCGCGTGGGCCGGGCGTGACCCGATCGTCCGTATGCGCGCCTTCCTGGAGAACCGCGGCGCCGAGGAGAGCTTCTTCGCCGAGGTCGACGCCGAGGCCGCCGATGCCGCGGAAGACCTCCGCGCCCGCACCGTGCAGCTCGGCCCGCCCCGCGCCGACCTCATGTTCGACCACGTGTACAGCGAGCCGCATCCGCTGATCGAGGAGCAGAAAGCGTGGCGCGCCCGCTACGAGGCGTCGTTCGAAGGAGAGGGCCAGTGACCCGGGAGACCATGCCGCTGGGCAAGGCGCTGAACGCCGGAATGCGCAAGGCGATGGAGGACGACCCCAAGGTCCTCCTCATGGGCGAGGACATCGGCAAGCTCGGCGGCGTGTTCCGCATCACCGAGCACCTGCAGCGCGACTTCGGGGAGCAGCGCGTGCTGGACACCCCGCTCGCGGAGTCGGCCCTGGTGGGCACCGCGATCGGCCTCGCGATGGCCGGGTTCCGTCCTGTCGTCGAGATCCAGTTCGACGGCTTCGTCTTCCCCGCGTTCGACCAGATCACCACCCAGCTCGCCAAGCTCACCAACCGGCACGAGGGGTCGCTGCGGCTGCCCGTCGTGATCCGCATCCCGTACGGCGGGCACATCGGGGCGGTCGAGCACCACCAGGAGAGCCCGGAGGCCTACTTCACGCACACCCCCGGTCTGCGGGTGGTGTCGCCGTCGACCGCGAACGATGCCTACTGGATGATCCAGGAGGCCATCGCGTCGGACGATCCGGTGATCTTCCTGGAGCCGAAGAGCCGGTACTGGCCGAAGGGCGAGGTCGAGCTCGACGCCCCCGCCGTCCCGCTGCACTCCTCGCGGGTGGTGCGGACCGGGACCGACGTGACGCTCGTCGGACACGGCGCCATGGTCACTACGCTGCTCCAGGCCGCCGCGCTCGCCGAGGCCGAGGGCACGAGCTGCGAGGTCGTCGACGTGCGCTCGCTGTCGCCGGTGGACTACGAGCCGATCCTCGGGTCGTTGCGCAAGACCGGTCGCATGGTCTACGCGCAGGAGGCTCCGGGATTCACGAGCCTCGGCAGCGAGATCGCCGCGACCGTGATGGAGCGCGCGTTCTACGCCCTCGAGGCTCCCGTGTTGCGGGTATCCGGGTACGACACCCCGTTCCCGCCCGCGAAGCTCGAGGGCGCCTACCTGCCGGATGCCGACCGCATCCTCGAAGCCGTCGACCGCTCCCTGGCCTACTGACACCCGGCATCCGCCGAAAGGACCCGTCATGAGCACGCAGAACTTCCCCCTTCCGGACGTCGGCGAAGGGCTGACCGAGGCCGAGATCGTCGCGTGGAAGGTGGCCCCGGGTGACCGGGTGGCCATCAACGACGTCATCTGCGAGATCGAGACCGCGAAGTCCCTGGTCGAGCTGCCCTCCCCGCACGCGGGCGTGGTCGGTGAGCTGCTCGTCGACGAGGGGGCGACGGTCGAGGTCGGCACCCCGATCATCACCTTCGTGACCGACCCCGCGGCCGGCTCGGGGACCGGTTCGGTCGCACCCGGGACCGTCGCCACGGCGGAGGCGCCCGCACCCGAGGAGGGCGGCGGGTCGGTCCTCGTCGGCTACGGCTCCGGAAGCGGTGCGACCTCGCGGCGGAAGCGCCCGGCCGAGCGCCCCGTCCGGTCGTCGGTCGGCGTGATCGCGAAGCCGCCGATCCGCAAGCTCGCCCGCGACCTCGGCGTCGACCTCACGAGCGTGACGCCCACGGGTGCCGACGGCGAGGTCACCCGCGACGACGTGATGAAGCACGCCTCCCAGGCCAGCGTTTTCCGCAACATCGAGACCCCGGAGTGGGGGAGCGTGCGCGAGGAGACCGTCCCGGCACCGCAGGCCCCGTCCGGCCTGGCGCGCGGCCTCGCGCCGGTGCGCCCGTCGGCGGCCGGCGACGACCGCACCGAGTCCATCCCCGTCAAGGGCGTGCGCAAGGCGACGTCGTCGGCGATGGTGCAGAGCGCGTACTCCGCCCCGCACGTGACGGTGTGGAAGGAGATCGACGCCACCCGCACGATGGAGCTCGTCAAGCGCCTCAAGGCCTCGCCCGACTACGCCGACATCAAGGTCTCGCCGCTGCTCATCATGGCCCGCGCGGTGATCTGGGCGGTCCGCCGGACGCCGATGGTTAACGCGGCCTGGATCGACACGGAGGCCGGGGCCGAGATCGCCGTGCGTCACTATGTGAACCTCGGCATCGCCGCCGCCACGCCCCGGGGTCTGCTCGTGCCGAACATCAAGGACGCGCAGGACCTCAGCATGAAGGACCTCGCCCGCGCCTTGAACCGGCTCACGCTCACGGCACGCGAGGGCAAGACGCCGCCGGCGGACCAGCAGAACGGCACGATCACCATCACGAACATCGGCGTGTTCGGGATGGACGCGGGCACTCCGATCATCAACCCGGGCGAGGCCGGCATCGTCGCCATGGGCACGATCAGCCAGAAGCCCTGGGTCGTCGACGGCGAGGTGCGCCCGCGCTGGGTGACCACGGTCGCCGGCTCGTTCGACCACCGCGTGATCGACGGCGACGGCATGAGCCGCTTCATCGCCGACGTCGCCTCCATCCTCGAGGAGCCCGCGCTCCTGGTGGACTGAGGGAGTCCACACTTCGGCGTGGCCCGAACGATCGGGTGGCGAGAATGGATGGATGAGAACCACGCGGAGCGTCGACCTGCCGGTGTTGTACTTCGGGACTCCCCTCGCGCTGATCACCACGGTCAACCCGGACGGGTCTTCGAACATCAGCCCGATCTCGTCCGCATGGGCGCTGGGGACGCGGTACATGCTTGGGCTCGGTGCCGAAGGACAGGCGGCCGCGAATATCGAACGGGTCAGGGACCTCGTCATCAACCTCCCCTCCGCCGACCTCGTGCACGCCGTGGAGGCGATCGCGCCGACCACCGGCCGCTCGCCGGTTCCCGCCGAGAAGGTTCCCGCGTACCGGCATGAACCGGACAAATGGAGTCTCGGGGGCTTCACCCCTGTCCCGTCGGACGCGGTGATCCCGCTCCGGATCGCGGAATGCCCGGTGCAGATCGAAGCGCGCGTGGCGCAGATCATCCCGATCGACGGCGGCGACGCGCTGGCGGTCGAAGCCGAGGCCCTGCAGGTCCACGTGCACGAGGACATCCTGAAGGCGCACGGACCGGACCGCATCGACACGGACAAGTGGGACCCTCTCTCCTACGCCTTCCGCCACTACTTCGCCCAGGGGCCTCGGGTCGGCTCCAACTTCCGCGCGCCGCTCCTCGACGACCCCGTCGTGGCGTGATCGTCGACCCCTCTTCCGTGTCCCAGCTGGGACACGCGCTCAGCAGCCCGACGCGGGTGCAGATGTGTCTGGCGCTCCTCGACGGCCGGGCATGGACGTCCGGCGAGCTCGCGCGTGCCGCCGGGGTGTCGAGGTCGACGGCGTCGGAGCACCTGACGACGCTCCTCGACGTCCGGCTCGTCGCACTCCGCCGACAGGGGCGGCACTCCTACGTCACCCTCGCGTCTTCTGACGCCGCGCACATCATCGAGGCCGCGACGGCATACGCCGGGAAGGCGGCTCCCGTCTCGAGCCTTCGTTCGGCGACGGCGCGAGACGGCATGGCCCTGGCCCGCACCTGCTACGACCACCTCGCCGGTCGCCTGGGGGTCGCCCTCTTCGACGCGCTCGTCGAGCGGGGGCACCTCACGCCGGACCTCGCGGTGACCGCGACGGGGCGCGACCTGTTCGAGAGCATCGCGGGGCCGGACGCGTTGGTGCCGTCGTCTCGTCGTCCTCTTGTGCGGAGCTGCCTCGACTGGACCGAACGGCGCTCGCATCTCTCGGGTCACCTCGGAGCCGTCCTCCTCCGCGCCGCGCGCGACAGGGGTTGGATCCACGCTCAGCAGACCTCGCGCGCCGTGACGATCTCTCCCGCCGGCACGGCCGCCTTCCACAGCCTCTTCGGTATTCCGCCGACACTGTCCTGACCGCGACCACCCCGTCCGTGCGACGCGCGACACAGGCGTTCGCGCGGGAACAGGCTGCTAGGGGTGGGAGAGCCTGAACTCCCGCGTTCGCCTGAGTCCGCGCGGGGGCCTGTTCTCGCGACAGCTGACCGCGACACAGGCATTCGCGCGGAAACAGGCTGCCAGGGGTGGGAGAGCCTGAACCCCCGTGCTTGCCTGTTCTGGCGAGGGGAGGGAGAGGGTCAGGCGGTGAGACGCTGTTCCGCGAGGCAGGGGACGGCCCGTTCCCTGGCGGCCTTCCGGGCGGTCGCGATCGCGCCGGCCGACACGACCTCCGCGCCGAGCGTCGAGGCGAGGATCTCCGGCGCGGGCAGGTGCAGCTCGTCGGGGAGGATGCGGCGGGCGGCGGCCAGCACGGGTTCGATGCTCTCCGCCACGGCGCCGCAGATGATCACGCGCGCGGGGTCGTACATGCTGCCGAGCACGCCGACGACGCGGGCGAGGGTCGCGCCCACGCGCTCGGCGACGTGGAGGGCGTCGGGGTCTCCGGAGGCGGCGAGCGTCAGCACCAGTCGGGGGTCGACCGGCCCGTCCGCCACGAGCCGGCCGAGGGCTCCATCGGCGGGGGCCTCGCCCTCCGCGACGGCGGCCCGGGCCTGCTCCTCCAGCGCGTACCGCAACCCGACCGCCGAGCCGACGCCGATGATGTGGTCGAACACCACGCCCTCGCCGACGCCGCCGTGGGCGCCGTGCAGCACATGCCCGTCGACGACGACGCCGCCGCCGAAGCGCTCGCTGGCGAGCAGGGCCACATAGTCGCGGCAGCCGACGGCGACCCCGAGCGTCCCCTCGGCGATCGCGGCCAGCTGGGCGTCGTTCTTGACCTCGACCACCGGGGCCCAGTCGCGCAGAGCCTCCGCGAGGCCGGGGTTCGTGCGCTCCCAGAAGCCGTCGGGGTGCGGGGGTGAGATGCCGTCGCGGTTCACGGGGGCGGCGACGCCGGCGCACACCGCGAGCACGCGCTCCGGGGGCACCCCGGCCTCGTCGCGCGCGGCGGCGAGATGCCGCAGGATCGTCGCCCGGCGGTCGTCGACGCTCTGCGCGGGGTCGACCTCCACGCGATGATGCACGAGCGTGCGGTCGAGCAGATCCGCGACGGTGACCGCGAGGTGGGTGTCCCCGGCGTCGATGCCCATCACCACACCGAGATCCGCCGCGAGGGCGAAGCGGCGCGCGGGGCGTCCGGAGCGGTAGTCGCCGATGGCGCGAGCGTTCGGAAGCTCGCGCAGCACCTCGGCGGTGACGAGCGTGTCGATGGCGTCGATGGCTGTGGAGCGGGTGAGCGAGGTGCCGGCCATCGCCTCGGTGGCGGTGAACTCGCCGGCCGTCCAGGCGAAGTCGAGCACCGCGCTCACACTCGCGCGGCCGGTGCCGAGTCCTGTCGAGACCTCTGCCACTCCCCTTGACCTTTCTGTCGCCCAGATGAGACAGTACCTCTAGACGGACTAAATTCGCTCACTAGATTTACTCCGCGGATCTACGAAAGGACGACGGTGTCTGCCACACGATCACGGGCGGTGCGCTGGGCCGCCGGAGCGCTCGGTCTCGTGCTGACCGGCACGGCGCTCACGAGCTGCGCCGCCGGCGGGGGAGCGGAGACCATCCGATTCACGTTCAGCAAGCGCGAGGCCATCCCGTTCATGACGGAGCTCGTCGCGGAGTACAACGCGTCGCAGGACGACGTGCGGGTGGAGATCGACACGTCCGGCGTCGACGTCGTCTCCGCGAGCTTCGTCCGGGGCAATCCGCCCGACATCATGCTCGCCAACTACAACTACGAGGTCGCCCGGTTCGTGCAGCGCTGCGCGCTCACCGATCTCTCCGACACCGAGGCCGCCGCCGGGATCCGCGAGGACCTGCAGCCGCTCATGGACCAGTACGGCTCCTGCGCGGGCCGCACCAGCGCCCTGCCCTACTCGGTCATGGCCGCCTCGGTCATCTACAACAAGCAGATCTTCGCGGAGCAGGGCCTGGAGGTGCCGCAGACCTGGGACGAGCTCCTCGCCGTCAGCGACAGCCTCCGTGAGGCCGGGATCGATCCGTTCTACGCCACCTTCAAGGACGACTGGACGGTCGGACAGGGGTGGTACGACTACGCCGTCGGCGGCTCGCTCGACGTGCTGGCGTTCTTCGACGCGCTCGCCGCCGAGGGCACCGATGTCGGGCCGGACTCGGAGGTCTCCTTCGAGAAGGACTTCGCGGAGCCGATGGACAGGATGATGGTGCTCGCGGACGAATACACGAACGAGGACGCCGCGAGCCGGGCGTACGGAGACGGGAACCTCGCCTTCGCGAAGGGCGAGGCCGCGATGTACCTGCAGGGGCCGTGGGCGTTCAGCGAGATCGCCAAGACCGACCCCGACCTCGACCTCGGCACCTTCCCGCTGCCCATGACCGACGACCCGGACGACCTCGCGGTCCGCGTGAACATGGACCTCGCGGTCATGATCCCCGAGGAGTCCCGGCACCAGGAGGCCGCGCGCGACTTCCTGGAGTACCTCTACCTCCCCGAGAACATCGAGGAGTACAACGCCTCGCAGCTGGGGTTCACCCCGACGACCGACGCGGCGCCGCCGGACGACCCGCGCATCGAGGGCATGATCCCGTACTACGACGAGGGCCGCATCTACCAGGGCCCCTCGGTGCTCGTCCCGAAGACCCTGCCGATCTTCAACTACGCGCAGGCCATGGTCCTCGGCGCCGCCCCGTCGTCCATCCTCCGGACCATGGACGCCGACTGGGCCCGCATCGCCTTCCGCGCCCCCATCCCGAGCTCCGAGGATTCCGCATCGGGCGAGACAGAGGAGTCCGCGCCATGAGCACCACCACGACCACCGGCGCCGACGCCGGGACGAGCACCACCGCCATCCTCACCGGCGGGCCGCGGAAGATCCGCCGCCACACCCGCCGCGTCGAGCCGATCTACTACCTGTTCCTCCTGCCGACCCTCGTGATCTTCACGCTCGCGATCACCGTCCCCGGTGTCATCGGCATCTTCTTCAGCTTCACCGACTCCATCGGCATCGGCGAGTGGAGCTTCAACGGGCTGACGAACTACATCGCGCTGTTCAGCGACCCGGCGATCCTGCAGAGCTACCTCTTCACCTTCGGGTTCTCGATCGCGACCGTGATCGTCGTCAACGTCATCGCGTTCCTGCTGGCGGTCGGCCTCACCTCCCGCATCCGGTTCAAGACGGGGCTGCGGACGATCTTCGTGATCCCGATGGTGATCTCGGGCATCATCATCGCCTACGTCTTCAACTTCCTGTTCTCGAACTCGATCCCCGCGGCGGGCGCGGCCACCGGCATCCCGTGGCTGGAGACGAGCCTGCTCGCCAACCCCGATCTCGCCTGGGTCGCGATCGTGATCGTCACCGCCTGGCAGGCGGTCCCCGGTACCCTCCTCATCTACATCGCCGGACTCCTGTCGGTGCCGGGCGAGGTGTACGAGGCGGCGAGCATCGACGGCGCCAGCCGCACGCAGCAGCTGACCCGCATCACGATCCCCCTCGTCGCCGGATACGTCGTCATCAACGTGATCCTCGGCTTCAAGGGCTTCCTCAACGCCTACGACATCATCGTCGGCCTCACCAACGGCGGCCCGGGCACCGCCACCCGCAGCGTCGCGATGACGATCATCGCGGGCTTCAACGGCGGCGACTACGCCTACCAGATGGCCAACGCCACGATCTTCTTCATCGTGGCCGTGCTCATCTCCGTCCTCCAGCTCTCGCTGACCCGCGGAAGGAACACGTTCTGATGTCGACGGAGACCCTCACCACCATCCCCGCGGACGGACGCCGGAAGCGGCAGAAGATGGAGCGCGTCAACTGGTCGGGCACCATCATCCTGATCCTGTGCACGGCGACGATCCTCATCCCGCTGTACGTGACGATCTCGATGGCGTTCAAGACCACCGGCCAGGCCGTCGACGGCAACGCGTTCTCGCTGCCGGCGCCGTTCAGCGTCGACGGCTTCGTGCAGGCGTGGACGCTCACGAAGTTCCCGGTGGGCGCCGCGATCTCGCTGCTCGTCACGGCCGGCACGGTCATCGCGACGATCGTGCTCGCGGCCTTCGCGTCATACGCGATCGTGCGCAACTGGGACCGACGGCTGTTCCGCTACTCGTTCTTCTACCTGCTCGCGGCGATGTTCATTCCGTTCCCCGTCGTGGCCCTTCCGCAGATCCAGCTCACCGGACGCGTCGGCCTCGACAACCCGTTCGGCGTGATCATCCTCGCCACGATGTTCCAGCTCAGCTTCAGCGTGCTGCTGTTCACGGCGTTCCTGCGCTCGATCCCGATCGAACTGGAGGAGAGCGCGCGGATCGACGGCGCCACGACCTGGCAGACGTTCTGGCGGCTCATCTTCCCGCTGCTCGCGCCGATGAGCGCCACGGTCGGCATCTTCGCCTTCCTCTACGCCTGGAACGACTTCATGATGCCGTCCTTGATCATCTCCGACCCGGCGCTGCAGACGCTCCCGGTGCGGCAGAACCTCTTCCAGAACCAGTTCAGCAACAACTACAACGTCGCCTTCGCCTCGTACCTGATGGCCATGGCTCCCGCGATCGTCGCCTATCTCTTCACTCAGCGCTGGGTGATGGAGGGCGTCACGCAGGGTGCCGTCAAGGGCTGACCCGACCCCCGCAAGAAACAAGGAGAGCCTCTTCCTCATGACCGATTCGCTGCTCACCGCGACCCGCGAAGACGACAAGACCGCGACCTGGTGGCGTCAGGCCGCCGTGTACCAGATCTATCCGCGGAGCTTCGCGGACGCCGACGGCGACGGCCTGGGTGACATCCCCGGGATCGTGTCGCGCGCCGACTACCTCGCCGAGCTCGGCATCGACGCGGTGTGGCTGAGCCCGTTCTACCCGTCGGAGCTCGCCGACGGCGGGTACGACGTGGCGGACTACCGGAACGTCGACCCCCGCCTCGGCACCCTCGACGACTTCGACGCCATGGTCGAGGCGCTGCACGCGCGGGGCATCCGCGTCGTCGTCGACATCGTCCCCAACCACACCTCCGACCAGCACGCCTGGTTCCAGGAGGCGCTCGCCGCCGGCCGCGGCTCGGCCGCCAGGGAGCGCTACATCTTCCGGGAGGGCACCGGCCCCGACGGTGCGGAGCCGCCCACCGACTGGGTCTCGGTCTTCGGCGGCAGCGCCTGGGAGCGCGTCGCGGACGGTCAGTGGTACCTGCACAACTTCGCGGTCGAGCAGCCCGACCTGAACTGGGACCACCCGGAGGTGCGCGAGGACTTCCTCACGACGCTCCGCTTCTGGTCGGACCGCGGCGTGGACGGCTTCCGCATCGATGTGGCCCACATGCTGACGAAGGACCTCACCGAGCCGCTGCCGTCCCGCGCGGAGCTCGACGCGATGGACCGCACCTCCGGCACGCATCCGATGATCGACCGCGACGACGTGCACGAGATCTACGCCCAGTGGCGGGCGGTCTTCAACGAGTACGACCCGCCGCGCACCGCGGTCGCCGAGGCGTGGGTGGAGACCCCGGAGCGCCGCGCGAAGTACGCCTCCGCGGAGGGGCTCGGGCAGGCGTTCAACTTCGACCTGCTCGTCGCCGACTTCGACGCCGCCGACTTCCAGCGCATCATCGCCGACAACCTCGCTCAGGCGCAGGCCGCAGGCTCGTCGACCACCTGGGTGCTCTCGAACCACGACGTGACGCGGCACGCCACCCGTTACGGCCTGCCGCCGCTGCGCGGCCGCGCGGTCAAGCAGGGCACCGAGTGGGTGCGCGCCGGCGGCCCGGAGGAGGGCCTCGACCGCGAGGGCGGCCTGCGCCGGGCGCACGCCGCGACGCTGCTGCTGCTCGGCCTGCCCGGCAGCGCCTACCTCTATCAGGGCGAGGAGCTGGGCCTGCACGAGGTCGCGGAGATCGCGCCCGACCAGCGTCAGGACCCCGGGTTCTTCCGCGGCGCGGACTTCGACGGCCTGGGCCGCGACGGCTGCCGCGTGCCTCTGCCATGGACGGCGTCCGGCAGCTCGTACGGCTTCGGCGCCGCCGGCGCGCACCTGCCGCAGCCCGCCTGGTTCGCGGAGCATGCGGTGGAGGTGGAGGACGCCGACCCCGGCTCGACCCTCAACCTGTACCGCGAGGCGCTGCGGCTGCGACGACTGCTGCAGACCGGGGAGACGCTCGAGTGGGTCGACACGGGTCGGGAGGACGTGCTGCGGTTCCGCCGCCCGAACGGGTGGGAGGTCGTGACCAACTTCGGTACCGTGCCGTTCGATCTGGGCGCTGCGGCCGACGACGCCGTGCTGTCGACCGTCGCCGTGGACGGGTCCGAGCTGCCGGGCGAGGCCACGGTGTGGGTCGCCCCGGGGGCGCTCACGAGCTGAGGCGGCACCGACGGGCGAGGGCCGGTTTGATAATGGTTCTCATTAGCGTTTAGAGTGGGATGCATGAAGAAGCCCGCCCTCGCCCTCACGCTCGCCTCCGTCGCCGCCCTCTCCCTGGCCGGATGCTCGTCGACCTCCGGCGCGGCGGAGGACGACGGCGCGGTGACGGTCGTCGCCAGCACCAACGTCTACGGCGACATCGCCGCGCAGGTCGGCGGAGACCGGGTCGACGTCACCTCGATCATCGACTCGGTCACCCAGGACCCGCACTCCTACGAGGCGAGCGCTCGCGACCGCCTCACGCTGCAGAAGGCCGACCTCGTGGTGGAGAACGGCGGCGGCTACGATGCGTTCATCGACAGCCTCCTGCAGGATGCGCAGGACCCGCACGTCGTCACCGCGGTGGAGTTCTCGCACGACTACCCGGGCAACGAGGGCCACGACGATCACGCCGACCACGAGGCCGCGACCGAGGAGCCGCACGATCACGAGCACGCCGAGGGCGAGGACGAGCACGCCGGCCACGACCACATCGAGGGCTTCAACGAGCACGTCTGGTTCGACCCGCACACGATGATCCACGTCGTCGAGGCGATCGCCGACGAGCTCACCGAGATCGACCCCGACGGCGCCGACACGTTCCGCACGAACGCGGACGAGCTCGTCGCGGAGCTGGAGGGCTTCGAGGGCGACCTCGAGGCGATCAAGGCGGACGCCGCCGGTGCGACGGTGTTCATGACCGAGCCGTTGCCCGGATACCTGGCCACGGCCGCCGGGCTCACCGACGTCACCCCCGAGGGCTTCGCGGAGTCGGTGGAGGAGGGCAGCGATGTCGCGCCCGCCGTGCTGCTCGAGGCGCTGCAGGTCGTCGGGTCCGGCGATGTGACCGCCGTGCTCACCAACGCCCAGACCGGCGGCGCGGAGACGGAGCGCGTGGAGAAGGCCGCGGAGGACGCCGGGGTGCCCGTGGTCGCGTTCACGGAGCTGCTCGAGGACGGATCGTCGTACTCTGAGTGGATGAGTGACGCGATCCAGAGCCTCGCCGCCGCCGTCCAGTCGTGAGCGGAGCCCGTTCACAGGCTCAGCGACCCGCGAGGGAGACCGGTCCGGTCCTCGAGATCGCCGACGGCGCCCTGCAGCGGGGCGACCGCGAGCTCTGGTCGGGACTCGACCTCACGGTGCAGCCCGGCGAGTTCATCGCGGTGCTCGGTCCGTCGGGCTCCGGGAAGACGACGCTCCTGCGCAGCATCCTGGGACTCCAGCCCCTGTCCCGCGGCAGCATCCGCGTGGCCGGCGAGCCCGTGCACCGCGGCAACGCCCGCATCGGGTACATCCCGCAGCAGCGTGCGCTCGCGCCCGACACGAGCATGCGGGCCCGTGACCTCGTCGCCCTCGGCGTGCAGGGCAGCCGCTTCGGCTTTCCGGTCCCGCACCGCGGCGACCGGGCGAAGGTCGACGCGCTGCTGGCCGCGGTCGGGGCGACCTCCTACGCGGACCGCCGCGTGGGCCTGCTCTCCGGCGGGGAGCAGCAGCGCCTCCGGGTCGGACAGGCGCTGGCCGACGAGCCCGCGCTGCTGCTCTGCGACGAGCCGCTGTCGAACCTCGACCTCGCCAACCAGGTCGCCGTCACCGACATCATCGACCGCCAGCGTCGGGAGCGCGGGGCCGCGGTGCTCTTCGTCACGCACGACGTCAACCCGATCCTGAACCGCGTCGACCGCATCCTCTACATCGCCGGGGGCCGGTTCCTCCTCGGGACCCCGGAGGAGGTGCTGCAGACCCGCGTGCTGACGGATCTCTACGGCACCCCGGTGTTCGTGCTCCGGGCCGGCGACCGCCTCGTCGTGGTCGGCGTCCCCGATGCGGAGCCGCACCACGACCACGAGCACGGGGGCGCCGCATGACCGCCGCGTCCGCCCTCGTCCCGATGGTCGGCTGGGACGACATCTTCTCCTTCCAGGACTACGGCGAGCTCGTCGCCCTGCTCTCGAACTCGATCATCGCGGGTGCCGTGCTCGGCCTCGTCGGCGGCCTCATCGGGGTCTTCGTCATGCAGCGCGATCTCGCCTTCGCGGTGCACGGGGTGAGCGAGCTCTCCTTCGCGGGAGCGGCGGCGGCGCTGCTGTTCGGCGGCAGCGTCGTGCTCGGCTCCCTCGGCGGAGCCCTCGTGGCGGCGATCCTCATCGGGGTCCTCGGCGCCAAGGCCAGGGACCGCAACTCGATCGTGGGCGTGCTCATGCCGTTCGGGCTCGGTCTCGGCATCCTGTTCCTGTCGCTGTACGACGGCCGGAGCGCCAACCGGTTCAGCCTCCTGACGGGGCAGATCGTGTCGGTCTCGAGCCCCGACCTCGGCTGGCTCATCGGCATCAGCCTCGTGGTGCTGCTCGGCCTGCTCGTGATGTGGAATCCGCTGCGTTTCGACTCGCTCGACCCGGAGTCGGCGGCCGCCCGCGGGGTGCCCACCCGCACCGTGAGCCTGCTGTTCATGGTGCTGCTGGGGCTCATCGTCGCGGTGAGCGTGCACATCATCGGCGCGCTGCTGGTGATGGCGCTGCTGGTGACACCGGCGGCCGCCGCCATGCGAATCACGGCGGGCCCTGTCGCGGTGCCGGTGCTGGCGGCTGTGTTCGGGTTCGTGTCGGCCGTCGGCGGGATCCTCCTCGCGCTCGCCGGAACCCTCCCGGTGAGCCCCTACATCACGACCCTGTCCTTCACGATCTACGTCGTGTGCTGGATCGTGCAGCGCGTCCGTTCCCGGGTCACCCGCGTCTGACCCTGCTTCACGTCGCGCACCTGGCTCCATTTCGGCCGGAGATGCCGCCAATCGGGCGATTCGAAGCGGGGAAGGCCGCTCCCAGCCCTCGCCAACCGTCCCGGCCTAGAATCGATGGCATGGCTCAGCGGAACACCTGGCAGCGCGAACGTGTGCGCGAAGCGCTCGCCGACGCGCGCGGTTTCGTGAGCGCGCAGAGCCTGCACGCGACGCTCCGCGACGACAACACCGGGATCGGCCTCGCCACCGTCTACCGCGCTCTCGCCGGGCTCGCGGCCGCCGGCGACGCCGACTCGCTGCAGAGCCCCGAAGGAGAGGCGCTCTACCGGGCGTGCACCACCCAGGGCCACCACCACCACCTCATCTGCCGATCCTGCGGCCTCACGGTCGAGATCGAGGCGAAGGACGTGGAGCAGTGGGCGCATCGCACCGCCGCCCTGCACGGCTTCACCGAGGCCGCCCACGTCGTCGACATCTTCGGGCTCTGCACCCCCTGCGCCAACAAGCGCGACGCCGAGAGGGCTGCGACAGCGTGACCGCCCCGGCACGAACGGCCACCCGTCCGGGCCACACGCACCGTCGAGCGCCCTCGCCGCGCTCGACGTGGATCGCCGTCGGCATCGGTGTCGTGATCATCGCGGCCCTGTTCCTCATCGACGCCTTCCTCCCCACCCTCTTCCCGGCCTCGCTGCCCACCCGAGCGCAGGACGGCCTGACGCTCGCCCTCAGTGTGCTCATCGAGGCGCTGCCGTTCGTGGTGCTCGGCGTGCTCCTGTCGATCGTCGTGCAGGTCTGGCTCCCGGCGGACGTCATCCACCGCTGGCTCCCGCGCCGCGCCTGGGCCCGTCGCGCGGTGCTCTCCCTGCTCGGCATGCTCATCCCGGTCTGCGAGTGCGGCAACGTCCCGTTCGCCCGCGGGCTCATGATGCGCGGCCTCGCCCCCGCGGAGGCGCTGACCTTCCTCATCGCGGCGCCGATCGTCAATCCGATCGTGATCCTCACGACGCACGCCGCCTTCGGGTGGGACGGCGGCATCCTCGTCGCCCGCCTCGTCGGCGGCTACCTCATCGCGAACCTGATCGGCTGGATCTACAGCCGCCACCCCTCGCCGGAGTCGCTGCTCACCCAGCGCTTCGTCGATACGTGCGAGCGCGTCACGCACGAACCGGGAACCCCGGTGCGCCGCAGCCTCACGCAGTTCCTCGTGGAGCTGCGGGCCGTGATGCCGGCGCTCGTGATCGGCTCCGCGCTCGCCGGGGCCGTCCAGGTGCTCATCCCGCGCGACGTCCTGCTCACGATCGGCGCCAACCCCGTGCTGTCGATCGTCGCGATGATGCTGCTCGCGATCGTCGTGGCGATCTGCTCCAACGTCGACGCCTTCTTCGCGCTGTCGTTCGCGTCGACCTTCTCCTCGGGTGCGCTCGTGGCGTTCCTCCTGGTCGGCCCGCTCGTCGACATCAAGATGCTCGCGCTGATGCGCACGACCTTCACCAACCGCACGCTCGTGGGCATCACCGCTGTCGTGCTGGCATCGGCCTTCGCGATCGGGATCGGGGTGAACGTCCTTGCCTGAGCTCTCCGCCCGCTCCCGCGCCCTCGCCACCCGGTGGCTGGGGATCGGCCTGGCATCCGTCGTCGCGGTCGTCACCCTCGGCCTCGCGGTGACCGACCGTCTCAGCCTCTACATCAGCCCGGAGTCGGTGTGGTTCGCGTGCGCGGCCGCCGTCGTGACGCTCGCCGGGGCGATCTGGTCGTGCGCGCTGCCGCTGGGGGCCGAGGAGGACCACGGACACGACCACGGTCCCGCGGCCTCGCGCTCCGACGAGCCGGCGGCGTCCGTGGACGACGAAGCCGACCGCCCGTCCGGGCTGTCGCGCCGGCGTCTCGCCGGTGTCGGTGCGCTGGCCGGCGGCGTGGTCGCGACCGGGGTCGTCGTCTCCGCGCTCGTCCTCCCGCCCGCCTCGCTCTCGGTGGAGCTCGCGATGTCCCGCGCCGGCGAGGAGACCGCGCTGTTCGCCGGGGCCGACACCGTCGCCCTCGGGGTCGCGGACACCTCGACCTTCGGTGTGGGCGACTGGGCGAGCGTCTTCGCCGCCGCGACGAACACCGCGGCCTACGACGGGGCCGACGTCACGCTGCAGGGCTTCGTCACGCCCGGTGAGGGAGACGGCGTCAACCTCACCCGTCTCGTCATCACGCACTGCGTCATCGACGCCCAGACCGCCGCCTTGCCGGTGAGCGTCGACGCCGACGCCTACAAGACCGGACAATGGGTCGAGATCACGGGGAAGGTCCGCGCCGACGACGACGGTTCCCTGCACATCGAGCCGACCGATGTGGTGGCGATCGACGAGCCGAAGGACCCGTATGAGTACTGACGACGAGCGGCCGGAGCCGCCCGCCGTCCCGCGGACCCGCGCCGAGCTGCGCGCCGCCCGGGAAGCGGAGGAGCGCGCCGCGGAGGAGCAGACCGCGGCC
>NZ_RBLT01000038.1:0-33474 GCF_003989315.1 Microbacterium sp. HSID17254 | reverse complement strand
CCGATCTCGCGGCGACGGGGCGCTCGCGCCGACCCCGGGATGGGCCGACCTCGAGGGCCTCGCCGCGGAGGCCCGACGCTCGGGCTTGGACGTGCGCCTCGCCGTCGAGGATCCGGTTGCGCTCGGCGGCGGCGGAGAGCAGGCGGTCGTGCGGGTGGTGCGTGAGGCGTTGGGGAACTGCGTCCGCCATGCGAACGGCGCCGTGGTCGACGTGGCCATCGGCCCTGTCGACGGTCAGGCGCACGTGACGGTGCGGTCGCGAGGCGGCGCGCCGACCGTCACCGCCGGGCAAGGCGGCGAGGGGTGGGGGCTGCAGATGCTTCGCGAGCGCATCACCGCGCTGGGCGGGACGTTCCGGGCCGGTGCGGAACCCGACGGCTGGCTGGTCGAGGCGCGACTGCCGGTGGGGGGCCGGGCATGACCGCACCGACCGTGCTGCTCGCCGACGACCACGGCGCGATCCGGGCCGGCCTGCGCATCATGCTGGAGACGCACGACATCACGGTCGTCGGGGAGGCCGCCGACGGCGAGGTGGCCGTGCGCAACGCCGCAGCGCTCCGGCCGGATGTCGTCCTCATGGATCTGCGCATGCCGGGACGCGACGGGGTCTCGGCCACCCGCGAGATCGTCGAGCGCGGACTGGGGGATGTGCTCGTCCTGACGAGCTTCGACGAGGACGAGCTCGTGCTCGCGGCGATCCGGGCGGGAGCGGTCGGATTCCTCCTGAAGACGGTCGACGCACCGACTCTCGTCCAGGCGGTGCGTGCTGTCGCCGCCGGAGAGGGAGCGCTGGATCCGCGGGTCACACGCCGCGCGCTCGCCGCGGTGGCGGCGTCCACCCCGGAGCCGGCGCCGATGACGACGTTCGCGCTGCCGGAGCTGACGCCCCGGGAGCGCGACGTCCTCGACGGGATCCTGCAGGGGTGGTCGAACGCCCAGCTCGCCGCGCGCCTGCGGATCTCCGTCCCGACGGTGAAGACGCACGTCTCGAACGTCCTCACCAAGCTCGGCGCGCGCAGCCGGTCGCACGCGGCCGCGCTCGTCCGCGGGGTCGAGGACTGAGTCAGCGCTCGACGGTCGGAACCGCCGGAGCCTTCTCCTCCGCGCGGAGCGGTCGGGCGGCGCCGGAGAACAGCCCCGAGAGCACCACGAGTGCGACGAGGATGAAGAGCGTGTTGAGAAGTCCGATGTGCTCGCTGATGACCCCGAGCACCGGCGGGCCCCCGAGGAAGGCCACGTAGCCGATGGTCGCGGCTGCGCTCACCCGTGCGGCGGCCTTGGCCGGATCGTCCGCCGCGGCCGACATGCCGAGGGGGAAGCCGAGCGACGCGCCGATGCCCCACAGCGCTGCGCCGACGAGGACCAGCGGCAGCGTGGGCGCGAGGATGAACAGCAGGATTCCGGTGGCGGCGGTCGCGGCCAGGATGCGCAGCACCAGCACCCGGCCGAAGCGGTCGACCAGCGGTCCACCGAAGAGGCGCACCACCGTCATGCCGACGGAGAACACCGCCAGGGCGACGGCGCCTGTGCCCTCCGCGAAGCCGTGTCCCTGCTCGGTGCCCAGGGCGATCCAGTCGTTGGCGCCGCCCTCCGCGAAGGACATGCCGAGCATGACGGTTCCCAGCAGATACGTGCGCGGTTCGCGCCAGGCCTCGAGCGCGGTGTGCATGCGCTGGCGGAACGGGGGCTTCTCGTGGTCCTCGGGGTCGAGCGCGGCCTCGCGCACGGGCACCTGGAAGAAGCAGACGACGGCGATCACGGCGATGAGGACGCCCATCGACACCGCGTGCGTGCCGACGTCGACCTTGAGGGCCGCGGCGAGGGCGCCGATGCCGGCGCCGAGCACGGTGCCGAAACTGAAGAACGCGTGGAAGACCGGCAGGATCGTGCGGCCCATCTGCTGTTCGATGGCGGTGGCCTCGACGTTCATCATCACGTCGACGCAGCCGTTGCCGAAGCCGAAGAGCACCATGCCGATGAGGACGACAGGCACCGACCCGAAGACGGTCGCGCCGAGGCCGACGAGGGCGATGCCCGAGGCGAACGTGAGCATCGCAAGGAGCATGCCGCGCCGCGCACCGGTCCGCGCCATGACGGCGGGGCTGGTCGAGATGCCGAGGATGGACGCGACGCCCATGCCCAGGAGGATCAGGCCGACCTGCGCGTTGTCGAGGTCGAGCGCCTCTTTGATCCCGGGCACGCGGGAGGCCCAGGTCGCGATCGAGAGTCCGCTGGCGAGGAAGATGGCGAAGATCGCGGTGCGCCAGCGCACGAACTGCGAGCGGGTGAGGGCGGTGTCCATGGCGAACAGCCTATCGAATCGATTCGACCTTGCGTGACCGAACCGGGCTATCCTCGGAGTATGACCAGGGAGACGCCGCGCCGGCCCACGATCGCCGATGTGGCTCGCGAGGCGGGGGTCGCCACCTCGACCGCGTCCGTCGTGTTCAGCGGCAAGGCCAAGGTCGCACCCGCCACCCGCGACCGGGTGCTCGCCGCCGCGACCGACCTCGGCTACACGGGGCCCGACCCGCGCGCCGCCTCTCTCCGTCGCGGGCGCAGCGGCATCGTGGCGGTGGTCCTCGAGGGACATCTGCGCGCTGCCTTCCTCGACCCGGTGACGACCGCGATGATGGACGGCCTCACCGACGGCCTGGCCGACCTCAGCGCCGGGATCCTCCTCATGCGCGACGAGCCGGGCGAGGACGGCTCGGCCATCGCGAGCGCCCCCGTCGACGCGGTGGTGCTCATCGGCTGCTCGGGGCGCACCCGCGCGTCCCTGGAGATCGTGCGCGGACGGGGTCTCCCGGTCGTCGTCATCGAGGGGGACGCGGGGCTCGACGTCCCGCGCATCACCCTGGACAACGTCGCCGCCTCCGCCGAGATCGCCCGGCACGTGCGCGACCTCGGACACCGGGACGTCGCGCTCGTCACGCTGTCGCTGGACGCCGAGCGCGAGCGCACCCTCATCACGCCGGAGCGTCTGGCCCACGCCACCGTCGACGTGACGGTCGACCGCCTCGCCGGCATGCGGGAGGTCTTCCCCGACGCACCGGCGATCTCGGCCTCGGGCAGCCTCATCGACGAGGGCATCCTCGTCGGGCGGATGCTGCTCACGGATCCCGACACCCGCCCGACCGCGGTGCTCGCGCAGAGCGACCTGCTGGCCGTCGGTGTGATCCGCGCCGCGGAGGAGCTCGGACTCCGCGTTCCCGAAGACCTCTCGGTCGCGGGTTTCGACGGCATCCCCCTCGATGGCCTCGGCGATCTCACCCTCACCACGAGTGTGCAGCCGGCGGTCGAGAAGGGGAGGGCGGCGGGAGAGCAGGTCGCCAGGATGCTGCGCGGTGAGCCGGGCATCACGCAGGACCTGCACTGCGTCTTCCGCGCCGGCACCACGACCGCGCCGCCTCCGTCGCGCTGACCGCGCGCACCGGTCAGGAACGCGCTGGCCCGAGGGGAAGCGTCGCCGGCGCGTAGTCGAGGATGCGGTAGCGCCCGCACGCGACGACGTCCGTGGGCGTCGCGGCGGTCGGCAGGTTCCACGCCACCGTCTGCGCGTCCTCGACGAGGAACGACACCTCACCCGCCGCGAAGTCGCGGCGGTCCACCAGCCACGCGTACCCGTGGAGCTCGTGGTCGACCTGCACGAGCCGGGCCGGGTCGGTCGCGTGCAGCTTCGGCAGCCGCACGGTCCAGAACTGTCCTGCCCCGGTGCGCCCCGACGAGTCCACCCAGTCCGTGACGCAGGCGAGGTCGGGGTCGGGAGCGCTCGCCGCCTGCACGATGCGGGGTACGGACGCGGCGCCACCGACGAGAAGGGCGATGGCGACGACGGCGGAGACGACCCGCGTCAGCGTGGCTCGCCGCGTCCGGACGCGCGGCACGGTGAGGAGAGCCAGGATCGGGGCGAAGACGAGCGGCTGCAGGTATCGCGCCGCGTGCGTCCCCGCCGCGATGCCGCCGACGAGCACGATGAGCGGGAGCGCCCAGGCGGCCGTGGCCACCAGGCGGTCACCGGCGTCCGACGCGTGGGCCGTCCGCACGACCGCGAGCAGCGTCAGCGCCAGGACGGCGACCGTGCCGAGCACCCCGCCGGGGGACGACAGCCGATCGATCGCGAGGCCGGCGTAGCACGCGGCGGAGTGGATCCATTCCGCGGGCTGGATGTAGCCCGCGCCGGAGTTCGCGATCCATGCCGAGAAGGGAATGCGACCGAGGAAGCCGAGAATGCTGCCCCCGACCAGCGCGGCGATCAGCGCGAGACCCCGGCGCCGGACCGCGAGCGTGGTGAGACAGAGGCCGCCCAGGACGAGGGAGAGGGGCACCGCGGCCCAAGCGGCGAACAGCGGATTGCTGAGGGTCGCCACCGTCGCGACCATCCCCAGAGACACGGGCAGTGCCGCACCCTTGCGGGGGCGATCGAGGAAACGCCGACACAGGCCGACGGCGAGCAACACGCCCACGACGGTCGCGGAGTAGTACGTCGTCGTCAGCACCAGCGATGCGAGTTCGAGCGCGTCGCGGGACGGCGAGGACTCCGTGACGATGAGGAGACAGAACACGGCGAGGGCGCCGACCGACCAGGCGACCGGTGCGCGACCCTCGACGCACCGCCCGGCGACGAGCCGGATCGCCCCGTAGAGCGCGAGCACGTTCACGACCGCATTGACCGCCAGCACGCCGTTCACGTCGAACGGCAGCACGGCATCGAGGGCCGTGAACACCGCGATCTCGGGCAGGAAGAGCACGCTGGACAGCGCCCAGTCGCCCCCACCCCCATCCAGGATCGATCGGCCGACGAGGGCAACGATCAGCGAGTCCCCGTCGTCGAACATCAGGAGCGATCGGGGTGACGTCGCCAGGTGTCCCACGGCGAGGAGCGCCAGCGCCAGCGCGGCCGCCCACCCCGCCAGCTCGCGCCCCCAGACCCGCCGCATGCGACCACTCTGACACGCGATCTCGAAGCTCGCGGGGCCGACAGGCGCCTCGGCCCGGTAAACTGTACGGAGACCGCCCGCCTGAGCCACACGGCCGACGAGCCCCGAGGAGCCGCGTATATGCTGATGCTCCTCGCGGTGTTCCTTCTCGGGTCGCTCTTGATGCCCGTCCTGGTGCGCTGGCTGGGAGCTCAGGCTTTCGCCGTCGCCGCCCTCGTTCCGGCCGCCGCGTTCGTGCATGCACTCGTGCTCACGCCGCAGGTGCTCGACGGCCCCGTGCCGTTCGTCTCCGTGCCGTGGATCCCGCAGCTCGGACTGAACCTGTCCATGAACATGGACGTCCTCGGGTGGGTCCTCACGCTCATCGTCACGGGCGTCGGCGCGCTGGTGCTCCTCTACTGCCGCTGGTACTTCCACGACGAGGCCGCCGGCATCGGGCAGTTCGCGGGCGTCCTCCTCGCGTTCGCGGGGGCGATGTACGGTCTGGTCCTCACCGACGACCTCGTGATGCTCGTGATGTTCTGGGAGGCCACGAGCATCCTCTCCTACCTCCTCATCGGTCACTACCGCCGCCGTGCCGCCAGCCGACGCGCCGCGCTGCAGGCGCTCCTCGTGACCACCCTGGGCGGACTGGTGATGTTCGTCGGCGTCGTGCTGCTCGTCGTCGACACCGGGACGTCGAGCATCCGGGAGATCCTCGCCATCGCGCCGACCGGCCCGATCGTCGATGCGGCGATCGTCATGCTCCTGATCGGCGCCATCAGCAAGTCGGCGCTGTTCCCCTTCCACTTCTGGCTGCCCGGCGCCATGGCGGCCCCCACCCCGGTCAGCGCCTACCTGCACGCCGCGGCCATGGTGAAGGCCGGCATCTACCTCATCGCCCGCTTCGCGCCCATCTTCGCCTTCAGCCCGACGTGGCGGCCGATCGTGCTCACGCTCGGCATCCTCACCATGCTGCTCGGCGGCATCCAGGCGCTGCGGGAGACCGACCTCAAGCGCGTGCTCGCGTTCGGCACCGTGAGCCAGCTCGGCTTCTTCGCGGTCGTCGTCGGCTACGGCACGCAGGCGGCGGCGCTCGCCGGCATCGCCCTCGTGATCGGGCACGCGCTGTTCAAGTCGGCGCTGTTCCTCATCGTCGGCGTGATCGACCGGCAGCTGTCCACCCGTGACGTGACCGAGCTCTCCGGCGTCGGCCGCCAGGCACCGGTCATGGCCACGACCGCGTTCATCGCCGTGGCGTCGATGGCCGGCGTGGCCCCGACCATCGGATTCGTGGCGAAGGAATCGACGCTCACGGCGCTCCTGGACGACGCCCTCGGCGGCTCGGTGTGGGGCCTCGTCGCCCTGATCGGCGTCGCTCTCGGATCCATGCTCACTGCGGCATACGGCGTGCGCTTCCTCTGGGGCGCGTTCTGGACCAAGCGCGATGCCGAGGGACAGCGGCAGCCGGACACGGTCTGGCCCGACCCCCCGGTGGGTTTCCTCTCCGCGCCGATCATCCTCGCCGGAGTGACGCTCGCCGCGGGTATCGGCGCCCCGGCCCTCGACGTCGCCCTGCAGCCGTATGCGCTGACCGCGACCCCGGGACTCGACCACGAGGGGGCAGCCGTCGAGGGACCTGGTCACCTCGCCCTCTGGCACGGCCTCGAGCCCGCTCTCGGCATCTCGATCCTGTCGATCCTGCTCGGCATCGGACTCTTCCTGCTCACGCGCCGGACCGGGTGGGACCGCCGCCCCCGCCTGCTGCCGTTCACCGCCGCCGACGCCTATTACGTGGTGATGCGCGGCATCGACAGGCTCTCGGTGCTGAGCACGACGCTCACCCAGCGCGGCTCGCTGCCCGTCTACGTGGGGACGATTTTCGTCGTCTTCGTCGCCGCCGAGGTCACCGCGCTGGTGGCGAGCGACATCGACCGCTACCAGCTCTCGCTGTGGCACACGCCGGCCCAGCTCGCCGTCGCCCCGATCATGGCCGTCGCCGGCGTCGTGGCGGTGCGTGCGCGCAAGCGCTACACCGGCGTCGTGCTCGCCTCGGTCACCGGTCTGGGCATGGTCGTGCTCTTCGCCACCAGCGGGGCACCGGATCTCGCGCTCACCCAGATCCTCGTCGAGACGGTGACGATGGTGACCTTCGCGCTCGTCCTGCGCCGACTGCCGGCGCGCATGGGCGAGCACAACGCCTCCGTGAGCCGCATCCCGCGCGCTCTCCTCGGCATCGGCGTCGGCCTCACCATGGCGTTCGTCGCCGTCGTCGCGACCCAGTCCCGCGTGGCGGACCCGATCTCGGCGATCTTCCCGGAGATCGCGTACGAGATCGGCCACGGCAAGAACGTGGTCAACGTGGCGCTCGTCGACCTCCGCGGCTGGGACACGATGGGCGAGCTCTCCGGGCTCGTGCTCGCCGCGACCGGTGTCGCCTCACTCGTGTTCGTCACGCACCGCGCCGATCTCCTTGCCGCCACGAAGACCCTGCCCCGCTCGGTGCGGAAGTCCGCGCGCAGTCGGCCACTCGTGGAGACCACGGACGGTGTGCGCTTCCAGACCGCGGAGAACCGCTCGGCGCCGCGCGCCTGGCTCGTCGGCGGCCAGAAGATGAAGCCCGAGAACCGGTCGATCCTGCTCGAGGTCATCGTCCGCATCCTGTTCCACACGATCATCGTCGTGTCGATCTTCCTGCTCTTCGCCGGGCACAACCTCCCCGGCGGCGGCTTCGCGGGCGGGCTCGTCGCCGGCATGGCGCTCGTCATGCGCTACATCGCGGGAGGGCGCTGGGAGCTGGGCGCTGCGGCGCCGACCGATGCCGGTCGCCTCCTCGGCACGGGTCTGATCCTCGCCGTGGGCACCGCGGTCGTGCCGCTGTTCTTCGGCCTCGCGCCGCTCACCAGCACCTTCTGGGAGTGGGAGATCCCCGGCATCGGACACATGGAGTTCGTCACCTCGACGATCTTCGACATCGGCGTCTACCTCGTCGTGATCGGACTCGTCCTCGACGTGCTCCGCAGTCTCGGTGCGGAAGTGGACCGGCAGGCGGCACAGCGCACCGGCGCGGGCGTCGCCGTCGACTTCTCCTCGCGGGCAGGGGGGAACGGCTGATGGACGTCTCGCTGGCCCTCATCGCGATCATGGCCGTGCTCTTCGCGTGCGGCGTGTACGCGATGCTGGAGCGCAGCCTCACCCGCGTCCTCATCGGTTTCCTCCTGCTCGGCAACGCCACGAACCTCCTGCTGCTCATCGTGATGGGCGTGCCGGGCAACGCGCCGTTCTTCGGCACCGAGGGCGACCTGAGCGACCCGCTGCCGCAGGCCCTGACGCTCACCGCCATCGTCATCACGTTCGCGGTCTCCGCGTTCCTGCTCGCGCTCATCTACCGGTCGTGGCAGCTCGGCCAGGCGGACACGGTCGAGGACGACGAGGCCGACATCGCGCTGCGCGAGCGCACCGACGCCGACGAAGACCTCATGGACGACGAGTCCGAGTCGGGCGACGACGACGCCACCACCGACTTCGTGGGCGTGCAGACCGCTCCGATCACCGTCCTGCACATGCGCGACAACCCGGCGATCCACGATGACGCGCCGTACGACGCGCCCTTCGTCCCCGAGCCGGAGCCCGAACCCGACGGTGCCGCCGACGGCGCTGCAGACCGGGACGACGACACGACAGACGGGGAGGGCAGGCCATGACCACGCTCGTCCCGCTCCTCGTCGCCCTGCCGCTCCTCGGTGCGGCGATCACCCTGGTCTTCGGTCGCAATGCGCGCCTGCAGGTGTTCGTCACCGTCGCGACACTCGCGGTCGTGTCCGTCATCGCGGCGGTGCTGCTCGTCGTCGTCGACGCGGGCTCCCCGCTGGCGGTCTCGGTGGGCGGGTGGCCGGTGCCGTTCGGCATCGTCCTCTACGTCGACCGTCTCGCCGCGCTCCTGGTGCTCGTCTCCAGCGTGGTGCTGCTCGCGGTCCTCCTCTTCTCCATCGGTCAGGGCGTGGCCGACGGGCCGGACGAGACCCCGATCTCGATCTTCAACCCCTCGTACCTGATCCTCGCCGCCGGCATCTTCAACGCCTTCATCGCCGGCGACCTGTTCAACCTGTACGTCGGGTTCGAGATCCTCCTCGTGGCCTCGTACGTGCTGATCACCCTGGGCAGCACGGAGTCGCGCATCCGCACCGGCGCGGTCTACATCGTCGTCTCGCTCGTCTCGTCGATCCTGTTCCTCGCGTCGATCGCGATGATCTACGGCGCCCTCGGCACGGTCAACATGGCCCAGATCGCCGAGCGGATGGCGGAGCTGCCGCAGGACACGCAGCTCGTGCTGCACCTCATGCTCGTGGTCGCCTTCGGGATCAAGGCCGCGATCTTCCCCGTGTCGTTCTGGCTGCCCGACTCCTACCCGACGGCCCCCGCGCCGGTGACCGCCGTGTTCGCCGGCCTGCTGACCAAGGTCGGCGTGTACGCGCTGATCCGGACGGAGACGCAGCTCTTCGCCTCGAACAGCATCGACACGCTGCTGCTCATCATCGCGCTGGCGACGATGATCGTCGGGGTCCTCGGCGCCGTCGCGCAGGCCGAGCTCAAACGGATCCTGTCGTTCACGCTCGTCAGCCACGTCGGCTACATGATCTTCGGTCTCGCGATCGCGACCCCGGCGGCGATCGGCGCGACCGTGTACTACATCGTCCACCACATCGTCGTGCAGACCACCCTGTTCCTCGCGGTGGGACTCATCGAACGTCGGGCCGGCAGCACCTCCATCCTCCGGGTCAAGGGTCTGCTCAAGATCGCTCCCGTGATCGCCCTGCTGTACTTCATCCCGGCGATCAACCTCGGTGGTCTGCCGCCGTTCTCCGGGTTCATCGGCAAGTTCGCCCTGTTCGAAGCGGCCGCGTCCGTGGGCACGCCGCTCATGATCGTGCTCATCTTCGGCGGCATCATCACGTCGCTGCTCACCCTCTACGCGCTCATGAGGGCCTGGAACCTCGCGTTCTGGCGTGAGGAGGAGGACTCGACCGAGACCGAGGGGCGCATCTCGTACCTCACCGGAGCCCCCGCCGCGGATGAGCAGCAGGAGCGCCGGCACATCCCCAAGATCATGACCGTGGCCACTGCCGGGATGGTCACCGTGACGGTGGCCCTGACGATCTTCGCCGGACCGCTGTACGCTCTGTGCGACCGTATCGGGGCGGGCCTGCTGCAGCCGGTCAACCTCGTCCAGCTGGAAGACGAGGTGGAGGGATGAGCCCCGAGACCAAGAGCGTCTGGCGGGACATCGGCATGCAGCTGCCGTTCCTCGCCTGGCTGATCGTGCTGTGGATGCTGCTGTGGGCCCAGTTCACGGTGCTCTCCTTCCTCACGGGACTCGTGGTGGCGATCTTCGTGACGCGGGTGTTCCGCCTGCCCACGGTCGAGCTCTCCGGGCGCATCAACCTCTGGTACGGCGCGCTGTTCGTCGTGCAGTTCCTCTTCGCGATCCTCCGTGGCGCGCTCTCGGTGACCGTGCAGGTGTTCGACTTCCGCCGGCAGCCCGGCACCGCCATCATCGCGGTGCCGCTCCGCTATGCCGACGACCTCGTCATGACGCACGTCGCCGTGGTGTCGTCGCTCATCCCGGGCTCCCTGGTGGTCGAGGCCGACCGCGACCGCGGGATCCTCTACCTGCACGTGATCGGCGTGCGCAGCCGGGAGGACGTCGAGAAGCAGCGGCAGGGCGTGCTCGGCTGGGAGAAGCGCATCGTCCGGGCACTCGGCAATCCGACCCAGTACCGGGCGCTCAAGGCCGACGAACGTGCCGGCCGCATCGACCCCGCGACGATCGGCGGTGCCCGATGAACACCCTGCTCCTCATCATCCTCGCCGTGTTCGGCGTGGCCGCGATCCTCGCCGTCATCCGCATCGTGCGCGGTCCGTCGATCCTCGACCGTGCCGTCGCCGCCGACGTGCTGCTGACCGAGGTCATGTGCGTGCTCGGCG
Source organism: Microbacterium sp. HSID17254 (assembly GCF_003989315.1). Classification (NCBI taxonomy): domain Bacteria; kingdom Bacillati; phylum Actinomycetota; class Actinomycetes; order Micrococcales; family Microbacteriaceae; genus Microbacterium; species Microbacterium sp. HSID17254. Next base: position 22,570 of record NZ_RBLT01000038.1, on the reverse strand, counting down.
CCGAGATGGCCATCAACGGCCACACCCGCAACATCCCCGTGCTCCTCATCATCGCGGCGGTCGGTGTGTTCGGATCGATCGCGGTCGCCCGGTTCGTCGCGAGAAGGGACAACACGACACCATGAACGTGTTCGGTCTGATGATCCCTGATGCCGTCGTCGACGTGGCGGTGCTCGTGCTCATCCTGCTCGGGGCGATCCTCTGCCTCTCCGCCTCCGTGGGACTCCTGCACTTCCGCGACGTGCCCACGCGACTGCACGCCGCGACGAAGCCGCAGGTGCTCGGGCTGCTGCTGATCTGCGTGGCGATCGCGCTGTCGCAGCGGTCCGTCGGCGGTGTGCTGTTCGGCCTCGTGCTCGTGGCCCCCGTGGTGCTCATGCAGTTCGCGACCGCGCCCCTGTCCGCGCACATGGTCGGGCGTCAGGCCTACCGCAACGGCACGATCGAGCAGCGGGGTCTCGTCGTCGACGAGCTCGCCGAGTCGAAGCAGACCCCTCCCGCCGCCGGCTGACCGTTTCGAATCGCGCACTGTGCTCCTTTTCGGCCGCAGATGCCGCACAGTGAGCGATTCGAAGGGCTAGGTGCGGGCGGCGAAGGCCTCGATGAGGCGGGCGGCGGGCTCGGAGTCGCTGATGAGGGTGCCGTGTCCGTGGTCCGGGATGACGGCGAGCTCCGCCCCCGGGATGGCGTCGAGGATGTCCTGGCACCAGCTCATCGGGGCCAGCGGGTCGTCCTCGCCGCGCAGCACCAGCACCGGGCAGGCGATACGCACGAACGCCTTCTCCGGCTGATGCACGATGGTCGCCCGCATCTTGCGGATCAGGTGCGGGCCGCCGCGGAGGTACTCGCGGGCACCGCGCCAGATCACGAGGGGGCGCTCGCCCAGGAGGTCCTGGAGGAGGTAGCGGGCCTGGGCGCCGATGTTCCGTTCGGCCTTGTCGACGGTCGGGCCCGCTAGCACGACCCCGGCCACGAGGGACGGATGCCGGGCGGCGAGTTCCGCCGCGATCTGACTGCCCATGGAGTGCCCGATCACCACGACGGGATCCGCGCCGACATGCCGGAGATAGGCGGCCACCAGGTCGGCGTGCCGCTGCATCGTCAGCGTCCGTGTGGGCTCCGGGGCCTCGCCGAAGCCGGGGAGGTCGAGCGCGATCACCCGCCCCTGCAGCCGCTGGGTGAGGTCGAGGTAGACGCTGCGCCCCATGCCGATGCCGTGCAGCAGCAGGTAGGTGGGCGGACCGTCGCCGAAGGTCTCGGCGATCAGGGTCGCACCGCCGTGCTCGAACTCGAGGAGGGTGGCCGGCGTCCCCTTCGGGGCGAGGTAGCTGGTGGGCACCTGTCCACGCTAGCCGAGCACCCTCCACCCGCCTCTCAGCCGGCGGGCGTGAGTGTCAGGGTGTCGACCGCGGCCGCCTTCACGGCCTTCGGCGTGAACGCCCAGTGACGCTGGACCCCCGTCGACCAGTCCTTCGTCTGATCGACGTAGTGCGCGTGGAACGCGTGACCGGAGGCTCCGGTCAGGTGGATCCAGGTCGAGCCGTCGAAGTCGGCGAGGTCGACGACCATGCGCATGGAGGGGACGGTGGTGGTGGCGTACGAGACGCCGAGCTGCCACCCCGTCGCATCGACCACGGAAGCCCCGCCGCCCACCGGATAGGGCCCACGGTTGAAGAGGGCCTCGATGGGGGCGATGCCCGAGGAGCCGAACGTGTCGCTCGTGAGGGTGAGGGCGTGCAGGTCGCCCCAGTTCCATCGCGCCACGTCCGTGCCCTGAATCCCGGACAGCTCGTCGTACGCCTCCTCGGCCGACAGCGCGAGCATCTCGTCCCGGCCGTCGACGTCGAGCTCGGGGTTGCTCCACAGCGGGTCGTCGGGGTCCTCCAGCATCGCGCCGACGACGGTGAACAGGCGGCCCTGGCCGTCGATCGGGAGAGACTGCTCGCGCTCGGCGAAGATGTTCTGCACGAGATTCGACCACAGCACGTTCGCGTACGCGGCCCCGGCGGACGACGCGCTGTTCTGCCCGTCCCACCCGCGCAGCAGCTCGACCGCGCGCTGCGGACCCGCTCCCTCGACCTCGACGTCGGCCATCGCGGCCGCGAGCTGCGTGCCGATCCACATCTCGCCGTCCATCTGGATCTCGCGCATGTCGTCGGCCGTCAGTGGCCCGGCGGCGGCCCGGCGTTCGATGAGGTGGGCGATGCGGGCGGCGCGGTAGCCCTGGTCCCAGTCCCGCGAGAGGAAGTGCTCGTAGTCGTCGGTGACGATGGCGTTGTTGGCCGTGACGATGTATCCGGAGCGGGGGTTGTAGGACACCGGCAGCTCCTCGAACGGGATGTACCCGGTCCAGTCGTAACTGCTGTCCCATCCGGGCTGCGGCATCCAGCCGTCGCCGGCCCCGCGGATCGGTAGGCGGCCGGGGGTCTGGTAGCCGATGTTGCCGTCGACGTCGGCGTAGATGAGGTTCTGCGCCGGCACGTCGAACAGGGAGGCCGCGCGGCGGAAGTCCTCGAAGTCCTGGGCGGTCGACAGCGCGAAGATCGCCGTCGCGGTGGTGCCGGGGTCGAGCGCCGTCCACCGCAGGCTCACGGCGTACTCGGCATCGTCAGACCCGGGGGCATCGGGCACGGTGCCCTCCGCTGTGAGCCCGGGCGTCGGGTCGTCCGCGATCGCGGTGAAGTCGTCCGTGAGGCCGGAGATGATCGGTCCGTGCACGGTGGAGCGGATGGTGAGCTCGATGTCGTCCCCGCCGGCGACCTCGATGGTCTCCGTGCTCTCCTCCAGCGGCACGAGCTCGCCGTCGCGCCAGTAGGAGTCGCCCTCGATGCGCTCGACGTACAGGTCGGTGACATCGGTGGTGAGGTTGGTGAAGCCCCACGCCACGCGCTGGTTGTGACCGATGACGATGCCGGGCAGTCCGGAGAAGGAGAACCCGCCGACGTCGAACGGGCAGTCCTCGTCCACCGTCGAGCACTTGAGCTGCACCTGGTACCAGACCGACGGGAGCGAGGCGCCGAGGTGCGGGTCGTTGGCGAGCAGCGGCATCCCGGACTCGGTGAGGTCGCCGGAGACCACCCAGGAGTTGGAGCCGATGCCCTCGTCGACGTCGCCGACGAGCAGGCTCGCCGCCTCGATGACGGAGGACGTCTCCTCCCACTCCACCGTGGTGAGCGCCTGCTGCGCCTCGCCGTCGCCCTGAGGCGTGGGGAAGGCCGCAGGCTCCGCGCCGGGCTCCAGCGGCGGGACGGTGGAGATGGTGGGCACGATCACCGGGTTCCGATCGAAGGGGTAGTCCGGGTAGAGCGTGCCGAGCAGGGCCTCCACGTCGGCGTCCGGGTCGTCGGCGAGCTGCCCCGCGAGCAGTGCGCGCTCGGTCTCGTCCTCGACGTTGGTGCGGAGATCCCAGGCCATCGCCTTCAGCCACGCCACCGAGTCCGCCGGCTCCCACGGCTCCGGCTCGTAGTCGGGGTTCTGCAGTCCGAGGACCGCGTACTCGAGCGACAGCTCCGCGCCGGAACGCGAGGACAGGTAGGCGTTGACGCCGGCCGCGTAGGCCTCATAGTAGCCGCGGGTGACATCGTCCATCGCCTCCACCTCGGCCTCGGCGGTGGTGCGCCAGCCCAGGGTGCGCAGGAACGCGTCGGTGCCGGCCTGGGAGGCGCCGAACAGCTCGGCGACCCGCCCGGAGGTGACGTGGCGGCGGAAGTCCATCTCGAAGAACCGGTCCTGCGCGTGCACGAAGCCCTCGGCGAAGAAGAGGTCGTCCGAGGAGTCGGCGGTGATCGTGGGCACCCCGCTGGCGTCGCGCTGCACGGTGACCTCCGCCTTCAGGCCGTCGAGCGTCGTGGTGCCGGAGGTCTGCGGGAAGGAGCGCTGGATCGTCCACGTCACGAAGAACGCGGCGGCGACGGCCACGATCACGATGGCGGCGACCACGAGGAACGCGATGCGTCCGATGCGGGCACCCAGGGAGGGGCGCGGGGGAACGGCGGACGCCGGCGAATCGGTCATCATCGTCGAGAACTCTTTCGGGTAGCCAGGTGGGACTCAGTCCCACCGAGCCCCAGTACGCGTTTCACGGGTACGCGCTCTCGCATCATAGCCGTCCCGCGCTCGCCGCGGGACGGACCGCGGCGAGCGGGAGGCTCAGCCGATGAGGCTGGGCTGCAGATCCCGCAGCGTGCGGCGATGCGTCATGCGGGTCACCCCGATCATCGCCAGCAGCAGCGCCCCCGCCAGCCAGGCGCCCAGCACCGCCAGATCCCAGCCGGCCCGGGCGTAGTCGCCGCCGTACATGAGCTGGCGCATGGCATCGACGACGTAGCCGAGGGGCAGCACGTGATGCAGTGCGGCGAGGGGAGCGGGCAGGGTCTGCCACGGGAACGTCCCGCCCGCGGTGACGAGCTGGAGCACCATGAGGACGAGCCCGAGGAACTGCCCCACGGAGCCGAGCCAGACGTTGAGGGCGAGGATGATCGCGGCGAACGTGGCCGAGGCGAACATCATCACCCCGAGGGTGCCCAGCGGATGATCGAACGTGAAGCCGAGTGTCAGCGCCAGGATGCCCATCAGCCCGAGCATCTGCACCGCGCCGAGCATCGCCGGCGTCAGCCAGCCCGCGAGCGTGATCCGGATCGGGGAGTGCAGCGCCGTGACGGCGCGGCGGGAGATCGGCTTCACGATGAGGAACAGCGCATAGATGCCGATCCACGCGGAGAGGGCGGCGAAGAACGGGGCGAGGCCCGCGCCGTAGTCCTCGGCGGAGGCGACCTTGTCGCTGGAGACCTTCACCGGGTCGGCGATCGTGTCGGCCTGCAGTGAGCGCAGGTCGGGGGTGGAGGCGGGGATGGCCTGCACGCCGTCGGCGAGGCCGTCCCGCAGCTCCGCGGTCCCGGAGGACAGGGTCTGCAGACCGTCGCGGAGCTGGGCCGCGCCCGCGTTCGCCGCGGCCGCGCCCGTCGCGAGGGTGCCGGCGCCGCCGGCGAGATCACTCGCCCCCGCGGCCAGCGAGGCGGAACCGGCGGCGAGCTGATCGACCTTGCCGACCGCGTCCTGCACCTGGGCGTTGCCCTCCTCGATCCGGGTGCCGAGAGGATCCAGGCGCGCGAGCACCGCGTCGATCTCCTCAGGCGCGAGTCCCTGCTCGGTGAGGACGTCGGTGATGTCCGCGCGCACCTGCGGCAGCGCATTCGTCGCCTCCTGCACTGCGGCTCCGGCCCGGTCGGCGACGTCGGCGAGTTGGCGGTTGCCGGCACTCACCTGCTGGGCGCCGTCGGCGAGGGTCTGCGCCCCGGAGGCGAGCTGCGCGGAGCCCTCGGCGAGCTGCGCTGTGCCGTCGGCGAGCGACGTGCTGCCGGAGGCCGCGGTGCTCGCGCCGTCGGCGAGCTGCGTGGCGCCGTCCGTCGCGGAGACCAGGTTGTCGCGCACGTCGCTGAGCCCGGTCAGCAGTCTCTCCGCGGCCTCGCTGCCGACCATCTCGGCGACGGAGCTGCGGATCTTCTCCACGGCCTGCGAGCCCATCGACGAGGCGAGGTAGTTGTTCGCGTCGTTCGTCTCCAGCTCGATCCGGGCATGGTGCGGGTCGTCGCCCGCCGCGGAGGTGAGGGCGGCGGAGAAGTCGGCCGGGATCGTCACGGTGAAGTCGACCACGCCGTGGCGCAGGGCGTCGGCGGCCTCGTCCTCGGTCATGCGCTGCCAGTCGAAGGCGTTGCCCTCGATGAGGTTCTCCGCCACGTCCTCGCCGTAGTTGACGGTCTCGTCGGTCGCCGGCTCGGTACCGGTCGTGGGGGCGGGAGCGCCCTCGTCGTCGACCACGAGGGCCACGGGGACCTCGGAGAACTTCGCATACGGATCCTGGTTCGCCCAGAGGTAGAGGCCGCCGTAGAGGATCGGCACGCAGATCAGGGCCACGAGGGCGAGGATGCCCATCCGGCTCGCGGTCAGGCGGCGGAGCTCGGCGGCGATCATGGCGGGAACCTTCATCGCGCTTCTCCTTCCTCGTCGGTCGTGGGTTCGCCCTGGTCTGGGGCGTCATCGTCGGTCGCGGATTCGTCCGCCGCCACGCTCTCCTCCGGCGCGTCCGCCGCGGGTTCCGGACGTTCGAGCACCAGGGGCTCGATCGGTCCGGACGCGTTGATCGCATCGAACTCGTGCATCCGCTCGAGGGCGACGGCGGCGGAACCGCCGACGATCACGAGCATCGCGTACCCGCGGTCCGCGAACTCGGCCGCGATGCGCCACCATCCGTCCGGGCTGCCGCCGTGACGATCCGGGGCGACGAGGACGATGCCCTCGACGCCCTCGCGGAGCACCGCGAGCTCGCACAGGATGCGCACGCGCGCGGCCGGGTCGACCGAGCCGATGGGGACGGAGGCGAGCTCCTGGTACCCCACCCGGCCGAGCCAGCGCCGGGCGTGGAGCGGGGTCGCGCCGCGTCCGGCGAACATCAGCTCCTCGCCCACCACCCCGGCGACGGTGATGTCCGGGTGCGGGTCGCTCACGTCCGGGGCGTCCACGAGCGCGATGCGGCGGCGCAGCTCCTTCGGGCTCGCCGCCGCATCGATCGTGACGCGGCCCGTGTCCGGACGCATCCGCCCGCTCGCGATGAGGCCGAGCACGGTCGGCCGCTGCTCGGTCTCCGCGAGGGCGTAGCGGACGGCGCCGGAGTGGAACTCGAGACTCATGGACGGAAGCGCCTGGCCGGCGCGGCCCTTGCTGACCTCGTGCAACGTGATCCTCATGCGCGGACCTCCTGGTCCTCGGCGGTGATGTCCTGGTGAGTGGAGAGCAGCTCGTCGGCCTCGCGCCAGGAGAGCCCCGCGATGCTGAGCACGGTCCGGACGGCGACGCCTCCCGCGCCGCGGCTCTGCGCGTCGGTGCGGGAGACGACGGTGCGCGCCATCTCCTCGATCAGTCGGGCGAGCGTCGGGGCGGCGAGGTCCGTGCGGAAGCTGCCGTCCTCCTGTCCCCGTCGTACGAGGGCGGCGACGCTCCGGCGCAACGGCGCGAGGGCCGCGGCGGTGTGCTCGACGTGCGCCTCGTCGAGGGCGAGCGCGGCGGCGACCTGGATGTGCCCCGCCTCCTCCCAGAGCCGGGCGGCCAGTCGGGCGAGAGCGAGGCGGGCGTCGGGGTCGTCGATCGAGGCGGCGATGGCGTTGAAGCGCTGGGCGCCGGTGGAGACGAGTTCGCGGATCAGGGCGTCCCGATCCTCGAAGTGCCCGTAGAGGGTGCGGCGGGACAGGCCGGCGGTGCGGGCGATCGCATCGAGGGAGGCGTGCGGGTCGGTGGCAAGGGCGCTGCGAGCCGCGGACAGGATGCCGGCGCGGTTCTCCGCAGCGTCGCGACGAAGGGCGCGAGTGGTCATCCCTTCATGGTAATAACGTGCACAGCTCTGTGCAAGATAACTCAGCAACCTCGCAGCGTTCCGGCCGTGCGGGAGGACGCGGAGGTTCCTCCGGGCCGCGCTGTGTTATGTTACGCGTCGCGCTTCGGCGCATCTCAGCGGAGAGACCGGTCCGGACCGGAACTCCGGCGGGATCGGTCCAGGGAACGGCGGGGGGACGCCATGATCGAGAAGAAGGATGATGTGCGCGCGGGGAGTGCGACATCGGTGGCAGGGGATCGGCACCGCAGTCTGCAGGACAGGCTGACGGACGCGATCGTCTCGGGGGCGCTCGCGCCGGGGACACGGCTGGACGAGCGAGACCTCGCTGTCGCACTCGACGCCCGGCCGGCCGAGGTGCTCCGCGCCCTCGACCGCCTCGCCGCGGTCGGGCTCGTCGCGGTGCGCCGCGATGGCACGCGGTGGGTGACCGCGCTCGACGGAGACCGGGCGCGTGACGTGGTGGCCTTGTTCGGCGACGTCTGGATCGGCTCCGTCCGGCGCACGATGACGGTGCTCCACGCCGACGACCTCGCCTACCTGGACGAGCTCGTCGACGATGTGGCCCTGGCTGTCCGGTGGCGGGACGGAGCCGCGTTCGGCGGAGGCCTGCGTGCTCTCGCCGTGGCCTTCGCCCGGATCGAGGGCAACACGGAGCGTGCCGAGCTGGTCGGGAACCTGGGCACGCTTCTCGCGTGCGTCGCCCGTCGCGCGGGAAGTGTCTTCGACTGGACGGATGTGCGCGCCGCGGTCGCACGGATCGCCGTCGTGCTCCCGGGACGAGACGCCGCGGCGATGCGCGCCGCCCTCATGACGCTGTTCGATGACGTGCTGCCGGGGATCGTCGACCGCGCGGTGGCACCGACGCGTCCGCTCGCCGCCGCGTCCTGATCGCGGCCCCAGGGAGGGGCGCCCGGTGAGCCGCGGCGCCCCGTGCGCTCAGTCGGTGCCGGAGTCGAAGGCCGCGCGCTCGGAAGCGGTGTCGACGGCGTCCGCGAGATTCTCGTCGGCCTCCGAGATCGAGCCGTGCACCGATTCGGTGATCTCGGCCGACTCGCCCGCGGTCACCCGTCCGACGAGCTCGCCCGTCGCGCCGCCGACGAGGCCGAGGCCCGCATACTGCTCCAGGCGGGCGCGGGAGTCGGCGATGTCGAGGTTGCGCATCGTGAGCTGGCCGATCCGGTCCACCGGGCCGAACGCGGCGTCGCCGACGCGCTCCATCGACAGCTTCTCCGGCCCGTACGACAGGTTCGGCGAGACGGTGTCGAGGATCGTCCAGTCGTCGCCGCGGCGCAGGCGGATCGTCACGGTGCCCGAGATCGTCGAGCCGACCCAGCGCTGGATGGACTCGCGGAGCATGAGCGACTGCGGCTCGAGCCAGCGGCCCTCGTACATGAGGCGGCCGAGGCGGCGACCCTGCTCGTGGTAGGTGGCGAGGGTGTCCTCGTTGAGGATGCCGTTGACGAGGCGCTCGTACGCGATGAAGAGCAGCGCCATGGCCGGAGCCTCGTAGATGCCGCGCGACTTCGCCTCGATGATGCGGTTCTCGATCTGGTCGCTCATGCCGAGGCCGTGGCGCCCGCCGATCGCGTTCGCCTCCTGAACCAGGGCCACCGGGTCGCTGAACTCGACGCCGTTGATCGCGACCGGACGGCCGCCCTCGAACGTCACCGAGACGTCCTCGGTCTCGATGGCGACGGACGGGTCCCAGAACTTCACGCCCATGATCGGGTCGACGGTCTCCAGCGACACGTCGAGGTGCTCGAGCGTCTTCGCCTCGTGGGTCGCGCCCCAGATGTTCGCATCCGTCGAGTACGCCTTCTCGGCCGAGTCGCGGTACGGGAAGCCGTGCGCAACCAGCCATTCGCTCATCTCCTGGCGACCGCCGAGCTCCGTGACGAAGTCCGCGTCGAGCCAGGGCTTGTAGATGCGCAGGCGGGGGTTGGCGAGCAGGCCGTAGCGGTAGAACCGCTCGATGTCGTTGCCCTTGTAGGTCGAGCCGTCGCCCCAGATGTCGACGCCGTCCTCGCGCATCGCACGCACGAGCAGGGTACCGGTGACCGCGCGGCCCAGCGGCGTGGTGTTGAAGTAGGTCTTGCCGCCGGAGCGGATGTGGAAGGCGCCGCAGGAGAGCGCGACGAAGCCCTCCTCGACGAGCGCCGTCTTGCAGTCGATGAGGCGCGAGGCCTCGGCGCCGTACTCCAGCGCGCGCCCGGGGATCGAGGCGATGTCGTCCTCGTCGTACTGTCCGAGGTCACCCGTGTAGGTGAAGGGGACGGCGCCCTTGTCGCGCATCCAGGCGACGGCGACGGAGGTGTCGAGTCCTCCGGAGAAGGCGATGCCGACGCGCTCGCCGACGGGCAGGGACTGGAGGACCTTGGACATGGCTCCCAGTCTATCGGCGGCGGCGTGTCGTCCCGTCTCGCCTCAGACGAGCCGCGTCATGACGCCGAGCGCCGCATAGGTGCCCAGCGCGCGGCGATCGCACGTGACGAGCGGGACGCCGGCATCCCGTGCGGCGAGGCCGACGAGGCCGTCATAGACCGCCCCGCCGGAGATCCCCGCATCGGCGAGAACATCGACGGCGGTGAGCGCGGTGTGCTCCGCGAGTGACACCGAACGGGGAAAGGCGGTGCGGATGGCGAGCGCCGCGGCCGAGGGGGTCAGTCGATCGGGGGGCGGCAGGCGGGTCAGGACGGAGTATGTCTCTGCCGAGGCGTGTCCGGCGAGGCCGAGGGCCGCACCGGCGCAGAAGGTCTGCACCGCGCCGTGCGCCGTGTGGTCTTCCACGAGAAGAGCGACCGCCGCACTCGTGTCGAGGACGAAGTCAGCGCTGGTCGGCAAGGCGGAGCTCGCGAACGTCATCAGGTGTGAGGGTGGTGCCGGAAGAGCGGACGACGAGGCGGCCGTCTTTCTCGACGAGGTTGTCGGGGGCCTCGATCTCGATCCGGATGCCGTTGCCGTCGACGACGAGGTCCACCGGCCCGGGAACCAATCCGACACGCTCGCGGAGTGCGGCGGGGATCACGATTCGTCCTGCCTTGTCCATGGTTGCCTTCATGCCGAGAGAATACCATTCGGGTGGGCGGCACGAGTGTCGGCTGCGGGAAGTGAGAGAGTGGGCGCACGGGAGGTCGGACATGGGTGGAGCGATTCTGTGGGGAGCCGTCGCGGCGGCTCCGCTGTTCGTCGGCGCGGTGCTCGCGATGCTGCGCAGCTGGCCGCCGCGGTGGCTGGGCATCGTGCTGGGTTTCGGCGCCGGAGCGCTGATGGCCTCCATCGCCTTCGAGCTGTGGGAGGAGGGGCTCGACCGGGGTGGTCCGATCCCGCTCGTCACCGGCGTCGCCCTCGGAGCCCTCAGCTACTACATCGCCGCCCGCATCCTCGACGCCAGGGCCGCGAGGAAGAAGGGCGAGGCCGGGGGAGGCCAGCTCGCGGTGGGCGCCCTCCTCGACGGGATCCCGGAGCAGCTCGTCCTCGGCATCGGTCTCGCCTCGGGGGAGCCGGTGAGCATCGCGCTCGTCGTCGCCATCCTCGTCTCGAACCTCCCGGAGTCCATCGGCTCCGCCGCCGACCTGCTCGACGGCGGCATGCGACGGTCCAGAGTGCTGCTGCTGTGGGCCGGCGTCGCCGTGGTGTGCGCGCTGGCGACGGTCGCCGGCTTCGCGCTGGCCAGCGTGACCGGCGAGGTCTTCCGTTCGGGGGCGAGCGGTTTCGCCGCGGGCGCCCTGCTCGTCATGCTGGTGGACTCGATGGTCCCGGAGGCGCAGTCGAAGGCGAAGGAGTCCACGGGGCTGGCGACAGTCCTCGGATTCGCGCTCGCCGCCGGTCTCGCCTTCGCGTCCTGAGCGGAACGCGCGCTCGGCGGCTCAGACGCCGCCCGTGCGGGCGTCGCGGCGGACGCTGCGCCCGGTGATGCGCTCGATGCGGAACGACAGCGGGAGGTCGCGGTCGTCTCCGGCCCACGGATGCACGCGCGCCGCCGCTCCGGCCGCATCCTCCTCGGGTACCTGCGACAGGACACCGTGCATCAGCACGCTCCAGCCCAGGCCGCCGATCGGATCGTGGTAGTCGACCTCGAACGACACCTCGGCCGACTCGCGGGAGAGGGTCGCCAGGTGGCCGTCCGGAGATGTGCGCAGGAGCAGCTCGTGCCCCGAGACGACGAAGTTCACCGGATGGATCTGCACCAGGCCCTCGTCGACGAATCCGATGCGGCCCACCGTGGTGGTCGCCAGCAACTCGTAGGACTGCTGCTCGTCGAGTTCGTGGATCATGCGGACGCTCCCTCCCCCTGTGCCGCCAGTGTAGCCACGGCGCGTCGGATCATCGAGGGCGTCCGACCGGAATCACCCGGTGAGCGTCAGTCCGACCACCGCTCCAGGTCGGCGGTGAGCGCAGCGAGGTACGCGGGAGGGCCGGCCGCCGCGAACCACAGCCACAGCTCCGCGGCGTGCACCGGGTACCACGCGCGGACCCGGGCGGGATCGGCGCCGTAGCCGTCGATGAGCGCCCGCTCCGACCGCGGATCCTTCCGGGCGGCTCCCCACGCGGCTCGCGCCAGCTCCCGCAGCGGATCGCCACGGTGGGACGCCTCCCAGTCGACGATCCCGGAGATGCGGCCGTGCTGCGCGAGCAGGTTGCCGTCGGTCCAGTCGCCGTGGCAGAAGACGGCCCCGGACGACGGCGGGACGCGCAGTCGGAGACGAGGCGCACCGGCGGCGCGATACCGCTCGATGATCATGGCGTCGTCGGGCGCCGGAAGGAGGTCGTCCGGCGGGTCGAGCCGATGCAGGGCGCGGAGCAACGGTGCCGACGAACGGAGACCCGCAATCCGGGCGTCGGCGGCGGCGTCGTCGAGGCGGGTGCCGGGGAGCGCCGTCATGAGGATCGCCCCCGGCCGCTCCTCGACCACCTCGGGTACCGGGAGCCCGGAGCCGCCGAGTCCGCGGAGGGCCCGCAGCTCGTTGTCGTGCCGTGCCGGATCGGCGAGGCGCTTCTCGACCAGACGGCGTTCGCCGCGCTCGACGAGCCGCACCGCGCCGACCGCTCCCTGCCTCATCCCGTCATCCTCGCACCGGGCGGGTGGTCACTCGAAGCCGGGATAGTCCTGCAGCCGCTCCTCGAACTCCGCGCGGTCGGCCTCGCTCAGCACCTTGCCGGCGATGACCACGAGCTGGAGCCCCTCGACCGGCTCGCCGGTGCGCGCACTCTGCGCCTCCCGCGAGGTGCGGAAGCCGCCGTCGGCATCGTTCGACAGGTCATAGATGTTCGCGTAGAAGCGCAGCGGGTCGGGGTAGTTCTCCGTGTAGTACTCCCACGTCGTCTGCGTGCGCGGGTCGTCACTGCCGTAGAGCTTGGCGATCATGGACGGGTCGATTCCGGAGTTCGCCGGGTCGTTGAAGGAGTACAGGTTCCACAGGCCGTGCGCGGCCACCACCTCGTCGATCGCAGCCATCACCTCGAGCTTGCGCGCGTAGCCCTGCACGGGCTGCTCGGTCGCCCAGGCCGCCGAGGTGTACTCCGACAGCATCGACTCACCCCCGTACCCGTTCCGCTCCGGTCGCACGTCCTCCTCGCCGACCTGGACCCAGGTGAACCCGAAGTCGGCGCTGAGCCGCTCGCGGATGTCGGCGAAGAGAGCCTCGGCCTCGGCGCGCACCTCCTCCATGGACTGCTGGGTGAGCGCTTCCTGCGGGGCCGTGCCCTTGATCCCGGGGTAGGCCTCCGCATGCCGCTGCTCCGCGGTCTTCACGCCTTCGTAGTTGCCGGACGCCGAGGTGCGCAGTGCGCTGAGCGCCCCGACGGTCGCGACGTTGAACAGGATGGTGAGGACGAGCGCGATGATCCCGAGCCGCCGTCCTCCCGGGGTGAAGAGCGCGGCCACGATGACGGCGAGCACCACGAGCTGCAGCGTGATCATCGTCACGCCGTACAGCAGGTCGGTGCCGCCGACCACGAGCGTGCCGAACAGGATCAGGACGAAGAGGATCGCGGCGACCAGCGCGATCCAGCCCAGGGCGTTCGCCGAGGGCGTCTTCTCCTCGGGCGGCAGCGGGGAGAGGGCGGGCGGCGTGGGACCTACCTGCTGCTGCCGCCGGGCGCCGCGATAGCCCCCGGGCGGCGGGACCGGCGGGGCGCCCTCGGTGCCGCCCACATACCGGGCGCGCTGTCGCTCGTGATCGCTCACCATGGCTTGTCCGCCCCGGTGCCGCCGGGCTCATCGCCCTGCTGCTGATCGCGTTCCTGCGTCCCCTGCTCGAGCTTGTCCTGGAGATCCTGCAGCTTGTCCTCCGACGGCTGCGGCTCCTCCTGCTCGTCCTGCGGCTCCTGCGGCTGCTGTTGCTGCTCCTGTTCCTGCTGCTTCTGCTTGAGGCGGTCCTCGGTGCTGTCGAGAGTGTCCGTCATGTCGCGCTCGGGATCGGGAGACTGCTGCTGCGCCTCCTCGCTGTGGCACTCCTCCGGGGTCTCGACCGTGATCGTCAGCGCCTCGCCGTAGAGGGCGGTCGCCCCGGCACCGTCGCCCTCGGCCCTGGCGGCGTCGCCCATCCGCTCGACCACGAGGGCGAGGTTGATCCGGACCGGGCAGACCTCGAGCCCGGTGGCGAGATCCAGGGCACGCTCCAGTTCTGCGCGGGAGGCGGGGAGTTCATCGGCCCCGGCCAGTGCGGTGCCGATGTTGTACGGCGCCTTGAACGGCTCGAACCAGTTCAGGACGTCCTGTCCTCGCGCCGAGGACTCGGAACCCGCGAAGTCGTCGACGACGTAGGCGGTGATGGCCTGATGGGCGAACGCGTACATGCTGAGCAGCTTGCCGACGAAGAGCAGCGCGGCGAGGGTGAGCGGGATCGTCCCGATCGCGACCCAGCGGCGGATGAGCCGGCGACGGCGGTTCGAGCGGAGGAGGTCTGTGGCGGCCTCGTCCCGGGCAGGCATCACGACGCACCTCCTCCCCTGTCGTCGGCGTCTGAACATCCTATCCGCGGCCAGTGGACGGGAGGCTCCAGACGACGGACGCCGGCCCCGAGGCGATCGAGGCCGGCGTCCGTGCGTGAGCGGTCCGGTTACTCCGCCGCCCTGACGCGGAACGTGTCGAAGGACACGCCGAGCGGTGCGGTGGCGCTCGCAGAGCGGCTGCCGCTGAGACCCACGCCACCCGCCGGAAGCGGGGCGGCGTCGGTCGCCCGCAGCTGCCAGTCGGCGGGCTCCGCGGCATCGGTCGCCCAGAGCTTCGCGACGAGGGAGGCCTTGTCCGCCCCCGTCACGGCCGCCTTGAGCGTGTAGGTGGTGCCCGGGGTGACCGTGACGCCGTTCAGTGCCCGGGTCGCGAGGACGGTGCCGTCGCGGTGCGCCACGAGCCAGACCGTGCCGTCGGAGCGGAGCCAGGCGCGCACGAGATACCGACCGGCGGACGAGTCCCGGGCGATGACCCCGATGTAGGAGCCTCCCGTGCTCGACGGCTGATCCACGCGGAAGGTCGTCTCCAGCGCCGGGTTCGGCACCGACGGGGCGTTCAGCGTCGCGTGGCGGGTGTCTCCCGCGGCCAGCTTCAGCTGCCCCGAGCCGTCGGCGACGCTGGCCGCGGCGGCGGATCCGCCGGTGATCTTCCAGGCGCCGCCGGCGAGGGCTTCGCCCCAGCCGGGACCCGCCGTGCGCTCGAACTCGTCGCTCGCGAGCGGCGCGGGCTCCGCCACCACGGCTTCCCGGGTGGTCGTCGCCGAGCCCCCGACGTCGTCCGTCACGGTGGGGGTGACCGTCCGCGTGCCGGCGGTCGCGTAGGTGTGCGTCGCCGACGCGCCTTCGCCGGTCGTGCCGTCGCCCCAGTCCCAGCGGTAGCTGCGGACGCTGCCGTCGGCGTCCGTCGATGCCGACGCGTCGGTCGACACCGTCAGCCCCGAGGCCGAGAGCGTGAACGAGGCCGTGGGCAGCGCGTTGGCGCCCTGGACGACGACCGGTTTCGTGACCGATCCCATGAGGCTCTGGCTGTCGGTGATCGTGAGCGTGACCGCGTACGTGCCGGGCTTCGCGTACGTGTGCGACGGCGTCTTGCCGGTGCCCGTGGACCCGTCGCCGAAGTCCCAGCGGTAGTCCGAGATCGTGGCGGAGCCGGGCGGCACGGACGTGCTCGCGTCGAAGGTCGCGGTGAGGCCGCTTGCCGCGGCCGTATAAGCGGCGACGGGGGCTGTGGAGCCATTCCCGACGCTGTAGTGGGTCTTGACCTGTCCCGCGGTCAGGCCATACGGGTAGACCGCGAACTCATCGACATTGCCGACCAGGTGGGCATCGCCGGCAAGGTTGGCAGGGGCGGCAAGCGTCTTGGTCGGCTCATTCGCCCAACCCTTCAGCCTGCCACCGCCAATCTTCCAGTACCCGTTGAAGTCCTGCGCTTTGGTGACGGTAGGGAGCTGGCCGTCGAGCTTTCCGTCGATGAAGAGCTTCATTCCCTCGGGGCTCACCGACGCGACGACATGATGCCAGCGGTTGTCGTTGTATGCCGTCGCGGTCGTGAGCACTTTGGTGCCGTCGTTGTATACCCCGAAGTTCAGGCGGCCATTGTCTGACATGTAGACGGTTCGGTCGTAGTTCTTCGAGAAGAAGCCAACGGCCGAGCTCTCGAAGTCGAACAACACGCCGCCCGCGGTCGTCGAGGTCTGGAACCACATCTCGGCCGAGAACGATGCTGGCGCCGCGGCCTTCGTGGTCGTGTCGACTCGTCCGGTCTCCGTCCCGTCGAGGGCTGTCGCCCCGGCCACGCCCTTCGGCACGCCTGATGACCGAGGCGTCGCTCCTGAGCGGATGAGCGGGCTGTTCGTACCTGCCACATCCTGCGCGACGGTTCCCAACGGGTAGTACAACTGGGGGCCGTCAGCGAGCACGGCGTTGGAGTACGCAGGTGTGGACGCGGCCGCCGTGGCGGTCGTCGTCTTGCTCGAAACCGTGTGGCCGTTGCTGTCCGTGGCGGTGAAGGTGTACTGCTGCTGTGCGCCGACCGGAGCCGTCGTGTCCTCGAAGCTGACTGCGGGCAGGTTCCACCACGTGGAGTCCACCTTGGTGGTGAACAACGGGGTGGTCGAGTCGGCGCGGCGCAACTCGTATGTGAGCGTGAGATCGTCACGGTCCCAGTTGGCGGGAATGGTGACCTTCACGCGCCCGGGGGTGAGCGAAGTCGCGGTCGGCACCCACTTGTCGCCGGAGAGGCGCGGTCCGTCCTTCGGGCCCTCTGGAGGGGTGGTCGAGAAGCGGACGAGTCCTTCGAACTGTCCGTTGTTGACGGAGCGGAACTCGCCGCCGATGGAGATCATGTTGCCGGTGCCGGTGATCGACAACCCGGCCTGACCGAGTCCTGTGGTGGTCCCGACCGCCCAATCGGGTGACCAGGCGTACGGCGACGGGGCGGGCGTGCCGCCCCAGTCCTTGCGACTGGGCGCGGTCGGCGCGGGTGCCAGCGTTCCGCGAGCATCCGCCGTGTATGCCTCGGAATAGCGGTGTACGCGCGGAGCCTGCTCCGGGTGGAGTCCCAGAGTTTCGCATGAATGCGTGTGGCTGGTCGTGTAGACGACCTTTCCCGTGGAGTAGACGCCGTAATGGTCGCCGAGGCAATCCGCGATCCAGCGCACCTTACCGGTGCCGGCCTCGGCGGCGAAGGTGCCCTCGAGGCTGCCCGTCGCCGCGTTGGCGAAGCCCCAGCCTGTGCCGTACACGCCGGTCGCGTCGGTGGCGAGACCGAACGTCCCGGCCTTGCCGGCGTAGATGCCGGAGCCGGCGCCGTTCTTGACCGTCTTCGCAAGCTCCCACTCGGTGTTGAGGGCGCCCGTGGTCTTGTCGACGGAGGCGCTGCCGCGCATCTCGGTGTTGCCGTTGACCTGGGAGAAGCGTCCGCCCACGATCGTGTCCGCGCCGGCAGGGTCCATGACCATGGCATCGACCTGGAGGTCGGTCTGCGGGGCCCACGGACGGAGGGCGCCGTTGGTGGTGTCGAAGGCGGCCAGGTTCTTCCGCGGCGAGCCGTTGGCCTGGGTGAACAGGCCGCCCGCGTAGACCGTCGTGCCCGACGTCGCCAGCGCGTAGACGCCGGATCCGCCGATGGAAGGCACGAAGCCCGGGACGAGCTCGCCGGTCTTCGCGTCGATCGCGGCGATGTTCCAGCGGTCCTTGCCGTTCACCTTGTTGAACGAGCCGCCGATGTAGATGCGGGTGCCGTCTGGCGAGGCGGCGACGGCCTTGATCACGCCGTTCACCTGCGGGGCGAACGGCAGCAGCGCACCGGTGTCGATGTTGTAGGCGAGGACGTTCGAGCGCGCCGTCAGTGCGGTCCCGGGAGGGGCCTTCGGCTCGCGGGCGTTGTCGAACTTGCCGACCGCGTACACGGTCGAGCCGATCGTCGTCTGGGCCCAGACGTACCCGTTGTCGATCTGCACGGTCGGGATCGGATCGGATGTGACGACGTTCTCATCCCGCTGCAGCAGCGGAGGCAGTCCGCCCGGATCGTCGGCCGCCGCGGCGGCACCGCCGCCGAGGGCGACCAGCCCCGCGGTGACCATCACCCCCACGATCAGCCCGGCCACGCCCGTGCGTGTGCGCTTCCAGACAGCACTGTTCCCCATGTGTGTTCCCCAGTCATTCGATGGCCGACCCCACGTCGGCACGTCATCGTCGGACGATCGACCGCGAGAGCTCCCCCAGAGATGCTCAGACCGCGGCGGTTCGTTCCGACGAACCCCCGTCGAAGGCACAGAAGCCTCCGGCGGGTAACACAATACCATCACCGGACGCGGAGTACACGCCGTACCCGCACGGATGCCCGGGGTCTCGGGGCCTGTCAGGGGGTGTCGAGTGGAGCGGGCCGTGCCGAGCGGGGAGCGCGCAGCCCGCGGAGCCGGGCGACCAGGATCGTCGCGCGCGTGAGCTCCACGCCGAGCGCGGCGAGGACGACCAGCGCGGCGACCCAGTACAACTCGATCACGGTGCCCACCTCGCCGGCGTCCGCGTAGGCCGTGGTGCTCGACGGTGCGGCGGGGAGCGACGGGGCGACATCCGCCTCCCGGCGCTCGTACTCGACGCCGAGCTGCCCGGCGATCGTCTCGAGGTTGCCCTCGTCGATGACGGACAGCGCGTCCGCACCCTGGTACTGGATGTACTCGGAGTCACTCTGATCGAGGCCCCCCGTCGTCACGCGCATGGGCCCGCCCTCCGCCGTCCCGTATCCGAAGACGGCTCCGGCGTCGGTGTAGCGCGCGCTGTCGGCGAAGGACTCCGGGGCGGACCCCGTGGTCTGCTCGCCGTCGCCGAAGTAGAAGACCATGCGCGAACGGTCCGGCGACGACTCCGCCGCGGCGGCGAGGGTCTCGCTCAGCAGCGGAGCGGCCACGCCGATCGAGCTGCCACGCGACTGGCTCGTGACCTCGGGGCGCAGCACGTCGAGTGAGCCGAGCAGGGCGGTGGTGTCGGTGGTCAGCGGGATCCGCAGCTGGGCTGCCGCATCCGAGGTGAGGAGGGCGAAGCGGGCGCCGGGGTACTCCTCCACGAGCGCGCGCACGTCGGCGCGCACACCGTCGATCCGGGGGGAGCCGTCGTCCCAGTCCTCGGCCACGATGCTCGCGGTGGTGTCGACGACGAGCACGATGTCGGTGTCGGTCGCCAGGGTCTGCGTGGAGCCTCCGGGTAGCCCCGGCCGCAGCAGCATCACGGCGCAGGCGAGCACCATCATGAGGCGCAGCGCCCAGAGGGACCGATGCACGGCGAGAGCGCGTCGGTCGGTCACGACCTCGCCCCCGGCCCGCGGAGCACGCACGAGCATCCAGACCGCCACGCCGGCGACGCCGGCGCTCAGCAGCAGGATGAGGAACACGGGGAGCACGGGCTGGAAGATCACAGGCGCACCCTCCACACCAGCACGACGAAGCCGAGCGCGAGGACCGACAGGACGGCGATCCACAGGTTCGGGGTGTCCGTCCAGACCACCTGCGCCTCGCCGCGCAGCGCCGTGGCCTCCTGCTTCTGGACCTCGTCGATGATGTCCCCGACCGTGGTCGTGTCGCGGAGCCCGTAGGCGGCGCCTCCCGTGGCCTCGGCGGCGGCGGCCAGGTCGGCGCTGACGTCGGCGTCCTTGCCCTCGACCGGGTTGATCGCGAACACCCGCACGTCCTGGGAGGCCGCATACGCCGCGGCCTCGTCGAGCGTCACGATCGAGGCGCCGTTGATCTCGTTGTCCGTCGCGAAGATCACCGACCGGGATCGGTCGTCGTCCGGGTGATCGAAGCCCATGGTGCAGGCCGCGAGTCCGTCGCCGATGAGGGAGGCGCCGTCGCCGTTGAGCGTGCCCAGCCAGTGCTCCGGGATCTCGTCCACGTAGTCGAAGCTCGACATCATGCTCGCGAGGTGCTCGCGGATGAAGTCGTAGTCGTCGGTGAGGGGGAAGATCTGCACGGGAGAGCTGTTGAAGATCGTCAGGCCGATGCGCTCGCCCTCGAAGCCGTCGAGCAGCTCGTCGAACACGGAGAGCACCTCGACGTCGACCTCCGACATCGACCCCGACACGTCCAGGCAGAGCATGATGTCGCGGCTCGTGTCGACGGGTTGGATCGTCTGGGCGGACATCGGACGCGCGGCCACGACGCCGGCGACCAGCGCGGCCCCCGCACCGAGGGCGAGCAGACCCGTCAGGGCGACGGCGCGACGGGACAGCGCCTGGCGGAAGGACGGCAGCGCTCGCAGCCGCTCCGCCCTGGCCACGCGAGCGGTGTCCGCCGCGCGCCGGTCCCGGTGACGGCGCAGGCCGACCGCGAGACCGATCGCCACCGCGGCGACGACGACCGCCGCGGCGAGGACCAGCATCCAGACGTTCGCTAGTGCCACGCGCGCACCACCGTCCTGGCGGCTTCGGCGCCGGCGACCGGATCGATGGCGGGTCCCTGCCGGAAGATGCTCGGATAGTAGTGGCGGCCCATCGCGTCGATGAGCGCTGGGTGCACGCCGCGGGAGACGAGGTCGTCGAGGGCGAGCACCGGTGCTTCCAGGCCGCTGTACTCGTTGACGAACGTGCGCACGACGCGGCTCAGCTCCAGGTTGGCCTGCCGCGCGGAGAGACGGCGGTCCCGGTAGTCGTGCTCGACGCGGTCGATGCGGTCGAGGTACTCCGAGCGCAGGGCGGACAGCACGTCGAGCGTGGACGGCTGACCCGCATCCGCGGCCGCTCCGGAGGCGGCGGTGCGGGGGCGCGTGAGCCGGAACAGCAGCCACGTGCCGACGATCAGCAGGGCCAGGATGCCGAGCGCGAGCAGCATCCATCCCCACCCGTACTGGGCGGGCGGGTAGAGCTCGTCAGAACCGGGCATCGGACCTCCGGTTCAGCAGGTGCAGCAGCTGGGGAACGGCGTCGTCCTGACCGTCGAGCGCGGCGTGGCTGATCTCCATCCGCGTGAGCAGGTCGGCGAGCCGGGCGGCGTCGGCCGCCCGCTGCGCACCGAGCTCGTTCACGATCGTGCGGTCGCCCTGGATGAAATCGGGGACCTCCCAGAGGCTGTCGACGTCGGCGCGCAGCCGGGCGGAACGGTGGTCGAGCACCGGTTCGGCGTCGCGCAGGGTGAGCCAGAGCACGTCGTGCTGCACGCGCAGGCGGCGCAGCAGGCGCTCGGTCTCCGTGGTGACCGGGGCCTCGTCGGTGAGCACGACGACGATCATCCGCCGCGCGATCGTCCGCGTGACGAAGGACAGCAGGGCGTCGCGATCGCTGGGGGCGGCCGCGTCGTCGACCGCGCGGTCGATCGTCCGCAGCGCGTGTTCGAGGGCGCCCTCGCTGCGCCCCGGCGCCAGCCGGCGGACGCGGGAGGCGTCGCCGTAGACGACCGTGAAGTCGTCGCCGTGCCGGAGTGTCAGCACCCCGAGGGCTCCCGTCGCCAGGATGGCCAGGTCCTTCTTCGAGCGCTCGTCCGCGGCGAGAGCGGTCATCGAGCGTCCCGTGTCGACGACGAACATCACCGTATGCATGCGCGTGGCCCGCGACCGCTTGACCAACGGTGTGCCCAGGCGGGCGGTCGCGCGCCAGTCGATGTCGCGCACCTGGTCGCCGTACTCGTACTTGCGCAGGTCCTCGAAGTCGAGGCTCCGCCCGTGCAGCAACGACGCGTAGGCGCCGTCGAGCGCGTGCAGCGACTTGCGGTTCGAGTGGATGAAGAGCTTGCTCTTCACCTGCGTGATGAGGCTGGGCATCGGGCGCGGAATCCCTGGACGTGTCGGCGGGTCAGGGGGTGGGCACGGCGGCGAAGATCTGGTCGATGATCTCCTCGCTGCGGATGCCCTCGGCGTCGGCCTCGAACGTCAGCAGCACGCGGTGCCGCAGCACGAGGTGGCGCAGGGCGCGGATGTCCTCGGGAAGGACGTGGGTCCGGCCGCTGAGGAGGGCGAGGGCGCGGGAGGCCTGGAGGAAGGCGATGCTGGCCCGAGGGCTCGCGCCGTACTTGATGAAGCGGGCGCGCTCCTCCCCGATGTACGGCGCGGGGTTCCGGGTCACATACGCGATCGACACGATGTAGTTGCGGATCGCGGGGTCGACGTAGATGCGGCTCGCGACGTCCTGCAGCAGGTGCACGTCATCCAGCGTGACGGCGCTGTGCACGTGCCGGTCGGGGTCGAGCACTCCCGAGTCGATGCGGCTGAGGATCTCGAACTCCTCCGCCGGGCTCGGGTACTCGACGATCTCCTTGAGGAGGAACCGGTCCATCTGCGCCTCGGGCAGCTCGTAGGTGCCCTCCTGCTCGATGGGGTTCTGCGTCGCGATCACGAGGAACGGCTTCGGCAGCGGGTGGATCTCGCCGCCGATGGTGGTCTGGTGCTCCTGCATCGCCTCGAGCATGGCGCTCTGGGTCTTGGCGCTGGAGCGGTTGATCTCGTCGAGCAGCACGAAGTTCGCGTGCACGGGGCCGAGCACCGTCCGGAAGCTGCCCGTCGCGGCGTCGTAGATCTGGTTGCCCGTGATGTCGCTCGGCAGGAGGTCGGGCGTGCACTGGATGCGCTTGAACTTCGCCTTCACGGTGTCGGCGAGCGTGCTGGCGGCGGTGGTCTTGGCGAGGCCGGGCACGCTCTCCAGGAGGATGTGGCCGCCGGCGATGAGCGCCACGAGCAGGCTGGTGCGCAGGCGCTCCTGGCCCACCATCTTCGCGGAGTACGCGTCGGAGATCGTCTGCAGCA
>NZ_RBLT01000037.1:0-237 GCF_003989315.1 Microbacterium sp. HSID17254 | reverse complement strand
AAAAAAAAAAAACAACAAAACAAATGATACTAAAAACAGATTAGCCACACAACAAAAAACACAAATCAAGTTTGTCAGACGCTAGTCGTACACAACGGCACTAGCAAGACAGAGCCATTATAATTAACTAAGTCAACCATATCACAAGAATGAGCGACCAACGGTTAACAGACGCAGAGCAAACAGCGAAATGCATATGACAGATCAGGTGTCAGCCCATCATTCGCACCCACGACC
>NZ_RBLT01000036.1:0-35612 GCF_003989315.1 Microbacterium sp. HSID17254 | reverse complement strand
AAAGAGGTTGGTCTTTGATCCAAAGGAATTCTCACCCAGCCGAAGCTAGACGAGGATAATTTGGCATTTGACAAGTGCACGCTGTTGAGTTCTCAAGGATCGGATGCTCCCACGACCCAGCCATCACGACCAGGCCCGCAGGGCAACTTCTCTATCTTACCGATCTCGTTTCCGTTGTCAAGTCCGAGTTTCTTCGGCCTGACCGTGGGAACGGATCAGCATCCTTCATCCTGTTCACTCTGTGAGTGTGTGGGATTCGGGAGGTGTTCGATGCTTGACGGGAGCCGGTCCGAGGACCTCCGCTCAACCGTTTGGGGCGAACAGGTAATAACCTACGTGGGTTCCGGGCATCGGGCAAATCACCGCCGATTCCCGGGCGTGTCGCCCGCCCCCTCAGTCCGCGGCCCTTCCCGCCGGCGCGAACCGGGAGGAGTCGGAGTGGTCCTCGGGCTGCAGATCCCCGACGCGCTTCGGCGTCGCGACGACGGCCAGCAGCGACACCAGGCAGGCACCGATGACGAACAGCACCACGAACCAGAGGCCTCCCCCGGCGGCCGCGACGAGCGCCGTGGCGATGAGCGGGGTGGGTCCGGCGACCAGGGCGCCGTTCAGCTCCCGGGCCGTCGCGACGCCGGTGAAGCGGTACCGCGTCGGGAAGAGGTTCGTGAGGAACGTCCCGGTGGAGGCCGCGGTCGCCCCCACGGCGATGACGCCGAGCGCCGTCATCCCGAGAGCCGCCCACACCGGGTCGCCCGACTGCAGCGAGAGGAAGACCGGGTAGGTGAGGACGATCCCGGCGACGGAGCCGAAGATCACAACGCGCTTGGCTCCGAAGCGATCCACCGCGATCCCGCCGAGGACGGGTGCGAAGGCGGTGAGGAGCGAGGCGACGAGCACGGCGACCAGTGCCTGGACCC
The DNA here is from genome assembly GCF_003989315.1 of Microbacterium sp. HSID17254. Taxonomy (NCBI): domain Bacteria; kingdom Bacillati; phylum Actinomycetota; class Actinomycetes; order Micrococcales; family Microbacteriaceae; genus Microbacterium; species Microbacterium sp. HSID17254. The sequence goes on along the minus strand of NZ_RBLT01000036.1, from coordinate 34,695 downwards.
GGGGCATCCCGACCGTCAGCGTGAGGTAGCTGAGGGCGAAGGCGCTGAGCACGTAGTTCGTCACGTTGTGGCCGCACACGCTGAAGAAGCCGACGACGAGCTCGCGGGGGCTGCGGCGGAACAGCTCCGCCAGAGGCACCTTCGTCGCGGCCTGCTCGGCGTTCGCCACCGCGGCCCGGTACTCCGGCGTCTCCTCGAGGCGACGACGGATCCACAGCGCGAGGACGAAGAGCACGGCGGAGACCAGGAACGGGATGCGCCAGGCCCCGCCCAGCAACACGTCGCCGGGCAGCATCGAGGCGAAGGTGAAGGCCAGCGTCGCGAGGAAGGCGCCCCCGGGAGCACCCGAGGTGACCAGTCCGATGACCCGGCCACGGCGGCGCTCGGGGGCGTACTCGGCGACGAGCGTGAGCGCGCCCGCGAGTTCCGCACCGGCACCGAAGCCCTGCACGAAACGGAACAGGATCAGCAGGATCGGCGCCGCCACCCCGATCGCCTCGGCGGTCGGGAGGAGCCCGATCCCCACGGTCGCGATGCCCATGAGCACGATGGTCAGGATCATCGCGGGCTTCCGGCCGACCCGATCCCCGAGGTGGGAGATGATGAGGCCGCCGAGCGGCCGCACCACGAAGCCGACGGCGAAGGTCGCGAAGGCCAGCATCGAGGCGGAGGCCGGGATGACGTCCGGGAAGAAGAGCGGGCCGATCACCAGGCCGGCGGCGGCGCCGTAGAGCGCGTAGTCGTACCACTCGATGAGGGTGCCGAAGTAGGCGGCGGCGATCGCCCGCCTCGCCTGCGGGGTCATGGTGCGCTGCTGTTCGTGGGCCATGGGGTGTCCTTTCGTCATTGAAAAGTGCTGGCGTGGTCGTGGCTATCCGGTCGGCGCGAGGACGGCGGTCCCCCGGCCGCGCAGCTCGGCGGTCGTGCGCACGCCGAGAAGCTGCATCGTCGACAGGGTCTCGTTCGCCACCAGGGCGAGCGCCCTCTCGACCCCCACCCGGCCGCCCGCCATCAGGCCGTACATGTATCCCCGGCCGAGGAAGACGAAGTCGGCTCCGCACGCGATCGCGGCCACCACGTCGAGGCCGCTGCGGATGCCGGAGTCGAGCAGGATCGGCACATCGTCGCCGACGGCGGCGCGCACGGCGCCCACGATCTCGACGGGCGCGATCGCGCGGTCGAGCTGACGACCGCCGTGGTTGGAGACCCAGATGGCATCCGCGCCGGCGTCGATGAAGCGTTCGGCGTCGACGGCGGAGAGCACGCCCTTCACGACGATCGGCCCGCTCCAGTGTGTCCGCAGCCAGCGCACGTCGTCCAAGGACAGCGCGGGATCGAACATGCTGCCCACCACGTCGGTGACGCGTCCGGAACGCGGGCCGAAGTTCGCCATGGCCGGCGCGTCGTGGGCCAGCAGATCGAGGGTCCAGGAGGGACGCAGTGCCGACTGCACGGCGGTGCGCAAGGTCAGACGCGGCGGCATCGAGAGCCGGTTGCGGTCGTCGCGGTACCGCTGTCCCGGCACGCGTGTGTCGACAGTGAGGACGAGGGTGTCGAAGCCGGCAGCGGCGGCCCGCTCGACGAGCGCGAGAGACGCGTCGCGATCGCGCCGCAGGTAGAGCTGGAACCAGCGCCGTGCGGCGGGTGCGGCGTCGGCGACGTGCTCGATGCTCCGCGTTCCCATCGTGGAGAGCACGAACGGCACGTCACGGTTGGCGGCCGCACGGGCCCCGTCGGTTTCGCCGGCCGCACGCATGAGGGCGGTGAGACCGATCGGAGCGATGCCGATGGGCATCGCGTGCTCGCGTCCCAGCAGGCGGGTGGTGAGCGTCGCCCCCGCGGCACTCTCGGTGACCGTGGGCACGAACCTCCGGCGGGCGAAGGCGGCCTCGTTGTCCCGAGCGGCCTGTTCGGTCACCGCGGCACCCTCGACGTAGTCGAAGATGAATCCGGGCACCCGTCGCTTCGCGAGCCGTCGCAGATCGTCGAGACAGCGCGCCTCGGCGACGCGCGTCGCCTCGGTGGGAAGGGCGGGCGGAGCGAAGCTCAACAGCTCGGTGAAGGTGCGGATGCGACGTCGCAACAAACCTGGATCCTCTCGGCAACTCCCATCGAGGCCGAAGAGCCGACCGCGGTGTCGGCACCACCATAGCTCCCAAATATCTTGGGCACAATAGCGATATTCCTCAGATATATCTGACGGAGGTGTGACGGATTGCGCGTACGCCGCGGAGGCGTCAGGCTTCGAGGAACGCCTGGAGGACGAACTCCCGCAGCTCGACGAGGTGTTGGCGCATGGCCTCCTCGGCCGCCCGCGGATCGCCGGTGCGGATCGCCTCGAGCACCTGCTGGTGACCGTTGTTCTCGACGTCCGAGTGGATGCGCGCATCGATCGCCGGGATCAGATGATGGCTCCGCGTCGTCTCGTCGAACAGGCCGCTCATGAGCGTCTTCGCCCGAGCGTTGCGCGCCGCGCCGAGGATGCACTCGTGGAACGCGCGGGCCGCATCGGTCAGCTCCGCCGTGCCGGAGCCGCTGCGCTGCGCGTCCAGGATCGAGCTGAGCTCCTCGACGAAGGCCTCGCTGCCGTAGCGCGTCGCACTCGCGGCCATCGGCGGTTCGATGATCAACCGCAGGTCGAGCACCTCGCGCACCTCGTTGATGCCCAGCGGGCGGACGACGTATCCGCGTCGGGGAAGGGCGACGACGAGCCCCTCGACGACGAGGATCTGCAGGGCCTCACGCACCGGCGTCTTCGACACCCCGAACCGCGCGGCCAGCTCGGGTTCGATGACGACCTCGCCCGGGGCGAGCCGGGTGCGGACGATGTCGTCCCGGAGCGCCACGTACACCTTCTGCGTACGCGACAGCACCCGATTCCCCTCGCCGAGGGCCGCGGCACGGCGCTGGCTGTCGACGGCATGCGTGTGCAGGGTCGAGCCGGATTCGCTGGGCGTCGCGTCCATGCCCTCAGCCTAGGGGCACCGAATCGGACCCCTGCCGCCGAGCGGTCCCGTCGCGGCGATCGGATCAGCCCCGTGCGCCAACGAAAGAACCTCGCCCCGCGAGATGCGGGGCGAGGTTCTTTCGTTCTGTTCCTGTGGACCTAAGGGGATTCGAACCCCTGACCTCCTCGATGCGAACGAGGCGCGCTACCAACTGCGCCATAGGCCCGTGAACGACATCTACGTTATCACGCTCGCGATCCCGGACATGACGAAGGCCCCGCATCTCCATGTTTCCAGGGGAGTCGGGGCCTTCGTGGTGGCGGTGACGGTGGGATTTGAACCCACGGTAGGGGGTTACCCTACACAACTTTTCGAGAGTTGCACCTTCGGCCGCTCGGACACGTCACCGCGGATCAGTTTACGACACCGGGGCCGAGCGCGCGAATCGGCGGGTCACCAGGCGGCGGCGACCTCGGCGTGGGCGCGGAGGATGCCCTCCGTGGAGCCGGCGGGGGCGCGCCCGATGCCGCACTCCGTGGCGACGCCGAACTCCGGCGCGAACGGGACGGCGGCGGCGATCCGGCGACGCGCACCCTCCGCGCCGTCCTCCCGGTGCACGAGGCCGAGGTAGAGCTCCTCGACCGGGGTGAGCGCGGCGAGCGGGGCGAAGTAGGCCTCGTCATCGTGGCCGATCGGCACGGGAAGGTGCAGCCAGGTGAGCGGACGGTGGGCCGCGGCGATGACGGCGTTGGCGTAGCGGACGAGGGAGCCGGCGTCGGTCGGCTCGAAGAAGTGCTTCTCCCCCGCGTCGCCGTAGCAGAGGTGCACGCCCACCTCGACGTCGTCCGGGACGGCATCGACGAGGGCGGCGAGACGCGAGACGAGGCCGTCGAACGGGTCGCCGGGCCACCACCCCTCCATGACGGCGCCGTAGCCGGAGGCGCCCTCGAGGATCCCCATCTCGCTCGCGACGTCCCACTGCACCGCGAGGTCGTCGTGCGGGATCGCGGCGAGGATCTCGTCGAGCTCGCGGAGCATCGCGGCGGTGTACACGGGCTCGATCGCGGCCCGGTCGTCGCCGTGGAAGAACGAGGAGATGACGGCGAGCGGGGTGGGCAGCGAGACCTGGAACCGGGTGCCCGCGGCGACCACTCCCTCCTCCCGCAGCCGGGCGAAGAGGCCGTACGACTCGATCGCCGCGGAGGCGTACTCCAGCGGAGGCAGCGCGATCGTCGCCGGGTCCACGCCCTCGGCGATCCGGAGGCCCCGGGCGTCGATGCCGGCGGGGAACGGGATGGGCTCGTCGCCGATCCGCTCGATGCCGTCCGCCTGGCCGATGACGTCGGGCTGGAACATGATCCAGTGGAACCGTTTGCCCACCTCGCCGTCCGGGATGCGACGCAACCGGTCGCCGAGCAGCTCCGCAGCGGTGCGCATCGTCGTCTCGGCATCGTCGAAGTTCACACTGCCCACGAGAAGGGCACCCTGGGGCTGCGTCATGGCCTCAGGATATCCCTCGCCGACCCACCCCTTTCCGGCCGAGCCACCCCTCTGCGTGCGGCCGGAAGGGGGTGGGACACACGCAAGGGGGTGGGTCGCCGAGGGGAGGTCGGGATTAGGATTGCCTAAGAACCCGCCGCCTCCGGGGGCAGAACGACGGGAAGGATGCAAGCAGCATGGGATTCATCACGTCTGCGGCGCTCGCCGAGACCGGATACGTGGTCCTCGACGACGAGACCACCCCGGTGGACCCGTCCGAGTGGCAGGACCTCGAGTACGTCGGCTGGCGCTCCTCCGGCATCACCCGCTTCGCACCCCTGACGAGCTACGCGGGCGAGATCGACTGCAACGGCTTCTGGAACCACACGCCGCCGCGCACCGACAAGGACGGCGTCTGGATTCCCTCGCAGGTCGCGATCGCCCCGACCCTGCAGCGCCGTGCCCTGGCCCCCGGCGCCGGCGTCGGCCGCTGCCGGGTCATCGAGCTCCAGCCGAACGACTACGCCGACGCGATCTACAACCTGCACCAGGACGACAACAACCGCCTCAACGAGCCGGGCACGGGCTGGGTGGTCCGCGGGTATTACAACCTCACCGACGACACCGACTCGATGCTCATCCTCCGCTCCGACCGGTTCGACCCGGCCACCGAGGTCCGGCTGCCGCTGCGCGCCGGCTCCCGGATCATCGTCGACACGCAGCGCTTCTGGCATGCCGTGTGGCATCGCGGGACAGGCCCCCGGTACGCGCTCATCACCTCCTGGACCAGCGGCCCCGAGCTCGATGCGTACATCGCCGCGCACCACGGCGACCCGCATCCGCCGACGGTCGACCTCGACCCGCGTGTGGTGGACGAGGCCCAGGTCGAGATGCACCGCCGGATCGAGGAGCGCCGTCGCGCGTTCGAGGCGCAGGGCATCGTGATGGAGCCGCCCGCCGACATGAACCTCGTCGGCTGAGGCTCAGACCGTCCGGCCGCCCTCGATCCGCACGGCCCGGTCGACCGTCCCCGCGGGCGGCGCCACGTGCGAGATGAGCAGCACCGACTGCTCCCCCGTCGCCTGCAGCAGGTCGCGCAGGAGAGCGTCCGAGGCCTCGGGGTCGACGCCCGCCGTCGGCTCGTCCAGCACGAGCACCGGGAAGCCGCGGAGCAGCGCGCGAGCCAGAGCGATCCGCTGCGCCTGACCGCCGGACACCAGTGCACCACGGTCGCCCACCCGCGCATCGAGCCCTCCGCGCTCGCGCACCCACGCCGCGAGTCCCACACGGTCGAGCACGGCGAGGAGCTCCTCGTCGGTGGCGGTGTCCCTGGCGAAGAGGAGGTTCTGCCGCACGTCCTCGTCGAAGAGCTGCGGCTGCTGCTCGCACAGACCGACGACGCGGCGCAGCGACGGTCCGGACAGCGCCGCCGCGTCGAGATCGCCGATCCGGTACTCGCCGACCACGCGGAGGAAGCCCACGAGCGCGGCCGCCAGCGAGCTCTTGCCCGCCCCGCTCGCCCCGGAGACGAGCACCCGCTCGCCGGGCGCGAGGTCGAGGTCCACCCCGGTCAGCGCCGGCGCGCCGCCGGGCCAGTGCGCCGTGGCTCCCCGCAGCGTGAGCGCGGGCACGCCCTCGACCTCGACATCCTGCCCCGCGTCGGTCCGCAGCTCCGGCGGCATCCGTTCGGGCAGCACGTCCACGATGCGCTCCGCGCTCGCGCGGACGCTGCGCCACGAAGCCGCCGCGATGGGCACGGCGCCGAACACTTCGAACACGACCATCGGCACGAGCACCGCGACCGCGAGCCACGGAGCGTCGATGGCTCCGGTGGCGAGGCCCGGGGCTGCCACCGCCAGCGCCCACACCGAGGCGGCGCCGGCCATCAGCGAGACCACTCCGGCCGCGACGGCCTGCGCCAGCGACGCCCGACCGACGACCCGACGCAGGGCGGCATCCGCGACGCGGATCCGCTCTCGGGCCTGCGCCTCCGCGCCGAACGCGAGCAGCACGTCGAGGCTGCCGAAGTAGTCGACGAGGGCGGCGGACACCTCGCCCCGACGCGCCGACACCGCGGCCTCCGCGCGGGAGCCGAAGATCCAGCCCAGCCCGACGGCGGCGAGCGCGGCGACGAGGAGGCAGACGGCGAGGGTCAGCGCGGCGGGTGGCGACACGAAGGCGAGGAAGCCGACGGCCCCCAGGGCGACGACGCCCGAGACGGCGAGCGGCTGCACGACCCGGAGCGGGAGGTTCTGCAGGTTCTCGACGTCTTCGACGAGGGCCGCGAGCACCTGGCCCCGGTCCGTCGCGCCGAGCCCCGCCGGCGAGAGCGGGATGAGGCGGCGCACCATGTCGGACCGGGTCGTGGCGAGCTGTCGGAGCGCGGCGTCGTGACCGCTCAGCCGCTCGAGGTACCGCGTGACGGCCCTGGTCACGGCGAAGAACCGCACCCCGACGACCGCGATGGACAGCGGCACGAGGGAGTCGACGATCGACGCGCTCACGATCAGCCAGCCGCTCACCGCGAGGAGGCTCACGGCGGCGGCCGCCGACAGCACGCCCCAGATCAGCCCGGGGAGGAAGCGGCGGAACGGTGGCTGCGCGAGCCGGAGCACCTCCCGGACCCGGTCGCTGCGGATCGTCTCGCTCATGCACTCACCCCCAGCGCCACGATCCGGTCGGCGATGTCCCTGGCCGAGCGGCGGTGCGAGACGAGCAGGACGGTGGCGCCGGCATCCGCTCGCGCGCGCAGCGACCGCCACAGCCGCTCCTCGGTGTCGACGTCGAGGGCGCTGGAGGGCTCATCGAGCGCGAGCATCCGCTCCGGCATTCCGTCGTGGCGGTACAGCGCCCTGGCCACCGCGACGCGCTGCGCCTGTCCGCCCGACAGCCCTGCGCCCTGCACACCCAGCACGCGGTCGGCGTCGATGCCCTCGGCGCACGCGGCGTCAAGCGCCCGGCGCACACGGGCGAGGTCGGGAGCGGCATCCCCGAGGGCGACGTTCTCCGCGACCGTGCCGCGCATCAGCCCCGGCGTCTGCCCGGCCCAGGCGAGCCAGTCGGACGGTGCGAGCTCGGCGATGTCCCGTCCGTCCCAGGTCGCCGTGCCCGTGGAGTCCACCGCCCCGCGGAGAGCGGCGAGCAGACTCGACTTCCCGGAGCCGCTCGGCCCCTCGATCAGGGTCACCGTCCCCGGCTCCGCGACGAAGGACACCGGCGGAAGGTCTCGCACGCGGAGCCCCTCGACCACGAGTTCCCGTCCCGCCTGCACGACGTCGGCCCGGCTGCCGGACGAGTCCACGGGGTTCGGTCGTGCATCCGTGCCGAGGTCGTGCGGGCGCACGCCGCCCCGGTCCCGGTCGCGCGCCGCATCCAGCACGTCGAACACGTCTTCCGTGGCCGCGACGCCCTCGGCCGCCGCGTGGAACTGCACGCCCACCTGACGGATCGGGAGGAACGCCTCGGGGGCGAGCAGCAGCACGAAGAGACCGACCTCCAGACTCAGGTCGCCCGACAGCAGCCGGAACCCGACCGCGACCGCGATGAGCGCGACCGCGAGCGACGACAGCAGCTCCATCGCGAACCCCGACAGGAACGAGAACCGCAGCACCTTCATGGTCTCGCGGCGGTACTCGTCGGCGGTCACCTCGATGCGGTCGGCTGCCCGACGGTCCCGGCCGAACAGCCGCAGCGTCGACAGCCCCTGCACCGTGTCGGCGAAGCGGGCGGCGAGGTGCTGCAGCGTCTGCCACTGCTTCTTCTGCACCGTGCGGGTCGCGATGCCGATGAGGATGAGGAACAGCGGGATGAGCGGCAGGGTGATGACGGCGGTGAGTCCGCTCGGCCAGTCCTGCCACCACATGACCGCGACGAGCACCGGCGTCGCGATGACGGTGAGCACGAGCTGCGGGATGTACCGCGCGAAGTACGCGTCCAGGGCTTCCAGGCCGTGACCGGCGGTGACGGCGATCTGCGTCTGGTTGCGCTGTGCGAGCCACCCGGGGCCGAGGCGTCCGACGGCCGCGACGAGCGCCGCGCGCAGCTGCATCCCGGTCCGGGCGGCGGCCTGCGTGCCCGCGGCGTCGGAGGCGGCGATGAGCAGACCCCGCAGGAGGGCGGTCCCGAGCAGCCAGACCAGGATCACGGTGACATCGCGCCCCGCGATGGCCCCGACGACCGCCTCGGTGAGGAGCCACGCGAAGGCGATCGTCACCGCGGTCTGGAAGACGCCGATCGCGGCCGACGCCAGGAGGAACCCCCGGGCGGCGGCCGCGTATCGGAGCAGCCTCGGATCGACGGGTTTCACGTGTGCGCCGGAGCCCCCTCGATCGACCGGCGGGTGACGCGCTTGCGGAACACCCAGTAGGTCCAGGTCTGGTACGCGATGACCAGCGGGAGGGCGATCAGCGCGGTCCAGCTCATGATCTGCAGCGTATACGGAGTGCTGGACGCGTTGGCGATCGTGAGACTGTACGCCGGATCGATGGTCGACGGCATGACGAACGGGAACAGGGCGGAGAACAGCATGACGACGGCGAACATGACCGTGAGCATGCCGGAGAAGAACGCCCACCCCTCGCGATGGACCAGCGAGAAGCCGACCGCCGCGATCAGGCTGACCGCCGCGAGCGCACCGGCTCCGATGACCAGCCAGAGCAGCGGAGCCTCGCGGCCCATCGCGATCGCGACCGTCCAGATCACCGTCGCGGCCGCGACGAGGATCGTCGGGATGGCGGCCTTCTTCGCGAGCTTCTGCGCGTCCTCGTGCACCTGGCCGTCCGTCTTCAGCGCGACGAACAGCACGCCGTGCAGGAAGAAGAGCAGCAGGGTCGTCACGCCGACCAGCAGCGCGTACGGGTTGAGCAGCGAGAAGAAGCCGCCGACGTAGATGTGGTTCTCATCGATCGCCACCCCCTGCACGATGTTGCCGAAGGCGACGCCCCAGAGCAGTGCCGGGACGACCGAGCCGATGACGATCATCCGGTCGAAGCCCTGCTTCCACTTCCTGCTCTCCCGCTGATGGCGGTACTCGAACGAGACGCCGCGGAGGATGAGCGCGAGCAGGATGAGCAGCAGCGGCAGGTAGAACCCGCTGAACAGCGTGGCGTACCACTCGGGGAACGAGGCGAAGAGCGAGGCCCCGGCCACGATGACCCACGTCTCGTTGAGGTCCCACACGGGACCGATCGTGTTGATGACCTGTCGGCGCGACACGTCGTTCTTGCCGAGGAACGGCAGCGACATGCCGACACCGAAGTCGAACCCGTCGAGGACGAAGTAGCCGACGAACAGGAAGGCGACCACCCAGAACCAGATCGTTGCGAGATCCATGATGCTCGTTCCTCTCAGTACACGACCGACGGCAGCTGAGCCGTCTCCTCATGGGGCTGTTCGTCGGTGTCCGGCCCCTTCTGGGCGGCCTTGACGATCAGCCGGACCTCGACCACGGCCAGCGCGGCGTAGATCGCGGTGAAGGCGATCAGCGAGATCAGGACCTCGAGTCCGCTCACGCCGGGCGAGACGCCGTCGCGGGTGGACATCAGACCGAACACGATCCAGGGCTGTCGACCCATCTCGGTGAACACCCAGCCCATGATGTTGGCGGCGAGCGCGAGCGGGAACGACCAGATCGCGACCTTCCACATCCACGGCGCGACCGGCTTGGTGGCCTTCTTGCGGGTGACCCAGAGGCCGGCGACGGCGACGAGGGCGGCGGCCATGCCGAGGCCGATCATCCAGCGGAACGACCAGTAGGTGATCCACAGGACAGGGGCGAAGTCGGTGAGACCGGTGCTCGCATACGTCTGGGCGTACTCGGCGTTCAGGTCGTTGATGCCGTGCACACAGGCGTCGAGCGTGTGGGTCGACAGCAGCGACAGCAGGTACGGCACCCGGATCGAGAACAGCTCCGAGCTTCCGTCCGGCGTGCCCAGCGTGAAGATGCTGAAGGAGGCATCGGCGCCGCAGACGGTGTTGAACGTCGCCTCGGCGGCGGCCATCTTCATCGGCTGTGCGGCGTACATCGCCAGACCGAGCTGGTCGCCCGTGAGCACGACGCCCGCGGTGGAGAAGATCATCGCCCAAAGGCCGAACTTCAGCGAGACGCGCATGGTGTCGAAGTGCTGCCCGCGGGCCAGGTGCCAGGCGGACACCGAGATGACGACACCCGCGGCGAACATGAGCGCGCCGAAGATGGTGTGCGGGAACGCGGCGAGGGCGACGGGGTTCGTCAGCAGCGCCCAGAAGTCGGTGAGCTCGGCGCGGTTGGTCACCTCGTTGTACGTGTAGCCGACCGGGTTCTGCATGAACGCATTGGCGGCGATGATGAAGTACGCCGACAGGATGCTGCCGATCGAGACGCACCAGATGGTGGCCAGGTGGATCTTCTGCGGGAGCTTGTCCCAGCCGAAGATCCAGAGGCCGATGAAGGTCGCCTCGAAGAAGAACGCCAGCAGGCCCTCGAAGGCGAGCGGGGCGCCGAAGACGTCGCCGACGAAGCGCGAGTAGTCCGACCAGTTCATGCCGAACTGGAACTCCTGCACGATGCCGGTGACGACGCCCATCGCGAAGTTGATGAGGAAGATCTTGCCGAAGAAGCGGGTGAGGTGCAGGTACTGCACCTTGCCGGTACGCACCCACGCGGTCTGGAAGATGGCGGCGACCAGCGCCATGCCGATCGTCAGCGGGACGAAGAGGTAGTGGTAGACGGTCGTCAGGCCGAACTGCCATCGGGCCAGGGCGAGCGGATCAAGCCATTCCATGAGCGACTCCCGTTCTGTTCGACGCCTGCGCGGCGGTGTCGCGCAGCTGCACGGTGCATTCGGAGGGCTGCGCGGCCTCGCGCACGCACTCGGCTTCGAGCGGACCCCCCGCTTCTGCAAGGATGCCCTGCATCAGCCCGAGATGCACCTGGCACAGCATCGGGCGGTCCTCCGGCCGGCCGGCCGCGTGCGGGCACGGACTCAGGTCGACGGTCAGACCGCGGTCGTCCACGACCGGCTCGAAGCCGCTCTCCTCCAGGTGCTCGACGAGGGCGTCGAGCTGGTAGGTGGCGTCCTTGCCGAGGGCGGTCCCGGTGCCGGGGAGGACGCTGCGGAGCAGGTCGCCGCGACGGGCGGCGGCCTTGGCCTTGTTCCGCGCGACCGGACTGGAGGCGTCCGGGGCCCCGGTGGCGGCGCGGTACAGCGTCCGAGGGCGCCCCCGGGTGGTGCGGTGCTCCACGGTCGGGATGACGTAGCCGCCCTCGATGAGCCGCTGCAGGTGCTCGCGCACGGTGTTCGGGTGGAGGCCGGTGGCCTCGCACAGGTCGCCGATCGCGAGTTCTCCGGAGGCGCCGGAGTGCCCGGCCTCGAAGAGGAGGTGCAGGATGCGCACCCGGGAGTAGCTGGAGATCGGCCCGCAGACGGACCCGCCGTTGGACATGTCTCAATTATCGGCCGGGGCCGGGGGCCGCCGGGGGAAGCGGGCCGTGAATAATCGCCTGGTCGATAGGGATGTCTGATCCCGCCGATAGCCTGGGGGCATGGCCACCCGGAAACCCGCTCCCCCCGCGTACGTCTGCACCGAGTGCGGGTGGACGACGGCCAAGTGGGTGGGCCGCTGCGGGGAGTGCCAGCAGTGGGGCACGGTCCAGGAGCAGGCCGCGCAGACCGGGATCCTCCGTCGCGTGAACGCGCTCGCACCGACCGCCGATCGCGCGGCGCGGCCGATCACGCAGATCACGACGCAGGACGCGCCGCGCCGCACGAGTGGGGTCGGCGAGTTCGACCGGGTGCTCGGCGGCGGCATCGTGCCGGGAGCCGCGATCCTCCTCAGCGGCGAGCCCGGCGTCGGCAAGTCCACCCTGCTGCTCGAGGTCGCCGCGCAGGCCGCGCGGAGCGGGCGACGGGTGCTCTACGCCAGCGCCGAGGAGTCGCCGGCCCAGGTGCGCCTGCGAGCGGAGCGGACGGGCGCCCTGCACGACGAGCTCTACCTCGCGAGCGAGACCGACCTCGCCACGATCCTCGGCCACATCGACGAGGTGCAGCCGCAGCTCGTCATCGTCGACTCCGTGCAGACCGTGTCGTCGTCGCTCACCGACGGCGCGGCCGGTCAGCCCAGCCAGGTGCGGGAGGTCGCCGCGACCCTGATCCGGGTGGCGAAGGAGCGCGATCTGCCGATCATCATCGTCGGCCATGTGACCAAGGACGGCCAGGTGGCGGGGCCCCGGGTGCTGGAGCACCTCGTCGACGTCGTGTGCCACTTCGAGGGCGACCGGCAGACCTCGCTGCGCTTCATCCGTGCCCTCAAGAACCGCTTCGGTCCCACCGACGAGGTCGGCTGCTTCGAGATGACCGGAGACGGCATCGCCGAGGTGCCCGACCCCTCCGGCCTGTTCCTGTCGCAGGGCGCCTCCGAGCCGGGGACCTGCGTGGCCATCTCCCTCGAGGGCCGTCGCGCCCTCCCCGTCGAGGTGCAGGCGCTCACCGTGCCGAGCAACGCGCCGAACCCCCGGCGCATCGTGCACGGCCTCGACTCCTCGCGGGTGGCCATGGTGCTGGCGATCCTCGAGCGCCGGGCGGGCGTGCCCACCGGCAGCCTCGACGTCTACGTGTCCACGGTCGGCGGGGTGCGCTTCACGGAGCCCGCCGCCGATCTCGCCATCGCGATCGCCGTCGCCGGGTCCATCCAGATGATCTCGGTGCCGCGCACGGTCGCCGCCGTCGGCGAGCTCAGCCTCGCGGGCGAGGTGCGGCCGGTGACGCAGGCGGCGCAGCGGCGCTCCGAGGCCGCCCGGCTCGGCTACGAGCAGGTGGTGGACGACCGCTCGAAGACCCTGCGCGCGGCGCTGGGCGACGTGAGGGCGCGGAACAGCGCCCGTCGCCCCGACCGCGACATCCCGCCGTTCTGAGTCGGAGGGGCGCCCGGGTCAGGCGTCGAGCGCCTTGAGCAGCTCCACCGGGTCGGCCTGCATCGGGTGAGGCCCGGCGATGTCGAGGAACACGGTCGTGATCGGGTGGGCGGAGAGGAACGCGCGCAGCCAGGCGGCGTCGTAGATGCCGACCCCGGGCGGCAGGTTGGCGGGCTTGTTCTTCGCGTCGCTGAAGAGCAGCAGGGCGAGGTCACCCGAGTTCGGGTCCCGATAGGTCCACACCTCGCCGCTGTCGAGCGGATTGTCGCGCGCTCCCGGCTTGATGAGCGGGACGACGGTGGTGCCGTGCCGCAGCGCGAGGGCCACCGCGGCGACGTCCTGCTTCTCGAGGGCGAGCGCCAGAGCCTCGGACCGGAAGTCCTCGGGCGCCGGCTTCTTCTTCGCGCTCTTCCCGGACTTCGCCTTCTTCGCTGCCATGCCTCCAGCTTAGGCATCGGGGCGGCGCGGCGGCGCCGGGGAAAGATTGGGGCCCTCTCGAGTCCTCCATTGGGGACTGGGGTACTCGAGAGGGCCCTCGGACTCTCGAGCGGCGGTGTCGAAGCGCTGGGGACGCTGTAGTTCGACGCCACTGGGGATGGCATGTTGCCGCATAGCGGGAGAGTCACCTCTATGGTATCCCAAAGACCGGGCCCTGTCAGCACAAGTGCCCGTCGCGCGCTCAGAACAGGAGGATCTGGGTGGTCGTGGCGCTGGGGAACCCGCCGATCGAGACGCCCACGTGATACGAGGCGCCACCGCCGGGAGCACGCTGACGGTTCTCCTGTGCGCAGGTCTCGACACTGGACCGGGTGCGGTCCCAGACGACCGGCTCCTTGCTCACCACGGTGGACCCGGCGGTGAGCGTGGCGATCATGCTGCTGGGGTTCTCCTGGCAGTCCGTCGAGCGCCACCACTCGTCCGAGCCGCTGGAGATCGTGAACACCTGGGTCGTGGAACCCACGTCGATCGTGCAGTCCTTCGTGCCCTTGTTGGTCAGGGAGATGGAGAGCTTCGGCAGAGCGCCGTCGGGATAGGACTCCGCATCCGTGACGGCCGTGACCTCGATGTCCTTCGCCTCGCAGGGGACGACGGCCGGAGTGGCATCCGCCGACGGCGAGGGGGCGGGCGAGGCCGATCCGGACGGTGTGGGCCCCGAGGAGGCGGAGGAGGTCGGTGCGGGTGCCGGCTCCTGCGCCCCCGTGGACGCCCACGGCCGGGCGATGAGGAGCCAGACGGACGCGCCGACGATCGCGAGGACGAGGATCAGCCCGAGCAGTACCGCCAGACGCCGACGACGGTACACGGCGGCGGAGTGACGGGGCATGCCTCCAGGTTAAGCGATCCCCGTCCGCGAGCCTGGGAGGCGCGAGGCGGTGGTCCGGGGCTCAGAGCACCTTGAGCATGCGCGTGTTGCCGAGCGTGTTCGGCTTCACATGCGCGAGGTCGAGGAACTCCTCGACGCCGGCGTCGCCGCTGCGCAGGAGCTGCGAGTACACGTCCGGATCGACGACCTGCTCCCCGATCGGGGTGAAGCCGCGACGCCCGAAGAAGTCGACCTCGAACGTGAGGCAGAACAGGCGGGTGAGCCCGAGCGACCGCGCGTTCTCCTCGAGCCGCTCGACGATCGCCCGACCGACGCCGTGGTGGAGCCAGTCGTCGCGGACGAGCAGGGTGCGCACCTCGCCGAGGTCTTCCCAGATCACGTGCAGAGCCCCGCAGCCGATCAGCTCCCCGTCCGCCTCGGCGACGACGAACTCCTGCACGGCGCCGTAGAGCACGGCGAGATCCTTGCCGAGCAGGATGCGCTGCTCCACCATCGGCTGGAGCAGGTTCCGGATGCTGACGATGTCGGCGCTGCGGGCCGGCCGGACGATGTACGCGCTCACCCGACCAGCCTAGGACCCGCTCCTCCCGACGACTCCCAGACGCGGCACAGCTTCGGAGATCCCGGGCGACACCCCGGCGCCCCGGGGCGTCGCCCCGCGTGTCGACTGTCGTCTCCGAAGTCGTGCCCGGAGCGAGGGCGGAGTGGGGACGACGAAGGGGCGGACGCTGTCGCATCCGCCCCTTCGGGTGACCGTGTCGAGGATCAGTCGTTGCCGGTGATCGCCAGGTCGGGCGTGCCGGAGATCGCGCCGCCGCCGGTGTTGACGCCGACCGCGACCTTCTCCCCGCGCGGGCCGTGCTCGAACAGGAACTCCCCGTCCTTCGCATCGACCTTCACGTGGTCGCCCGAGTCGAGCTCGCCGTGCAGGATCTTCTCCGACAGACGGTCCTCGATCTCGTGCTGCATCGCGCGACGCAGCGGACGGGCACCCAGGGCCGGGTCAAAGCCGATCTCGATCAGGCGCTCCTTGGCGGACTGCGACAGCTCGATCGTCATGTCGCGGTCGAGCAGACGCTCGCCGAGGCGCTTCGTGAACAGGTCCACGATCTGCACCAGCTCGTCCTTGCTCAGCTGCGGGAAGACGATGATGTCGTCGACGCGGTTGAGGAACTCGGGCTTGAAGTGCCGCTTGAGCTCCTCGTTGACCTTGCCCTTCATCCGCTCGTAGCTCGTGGCGTTGTTGCCCTCGATCTGGAAGCCGACGGGGCCGCCGGCGATGTCGCGCGCACCGAGGTTCGTGGTCATGATGATGACCGTGTTCTTGAAGTCCACGATCCGACCCTGACCGTCGGTGAGGCGACCCTCTTCCAGGATCTGCAGCAGCGAGTTGAAGATGTCCGGGTGCGCCTTCTCGATCTCGTCGAAGAGGACCACGCTGAACGGCTTGCGCCGCACCTTCTCGGTGAGCTGGCCACCCTCTTCGAAGCCGACGAACCCGGGAGGGGCACCGAACAGCCGCGAGACGGTGTGCTTCTCGCCGAACTCGCTCATGTCGAGCGAGATGAGCGCGGCCTCGTCGTCGAAGAGGAACTCCGCGAGCGCCTTGGCGAGCTCGGTCTTTCCGACGCCCGTGGGGCCGGCGAAGATGAACGAGCCCGAGGGACGCTTCGGGTCCTTGAGGCCGGCACGCTGACGACGGATGGTCTTGGAGAGCGCCGCGATGGCCTCCTCCTGACCGATGACGCGCTGGTGCAGCGCCTTCTCCATGAAGACGAGTCGGCTGGACTCCTCCTCCGTCAGCTTGAACACGGGGATGCCGGTCGCCTGGGCGAGCACCTCGGCGATCAGGCCCTCGTCGACGACCGCCTGGGTCGCGACGTCGCCCGCACGCCACTGCTTCTCGAGACGCAGACGCTCGGCGAGGAGGCTCTTCTCCTCATCGCGCAGGGAGGCGGCCTTCTCGAAGTCCTGCTCCTCCGAGGCGATCTCCTTCTGCTCGCGCACGGCGGCGATCTTCTCGTCGAACTCGCGCAGCTCGGGCGGGCTGGACAGGATCGACAGACGCAGGCGCGCGCCGGCCTCGTCGATCAGGTCGATGGCCTTGTCCGGGAGGAAGCGGTCGGAGACGTAGCGGTCGGCGAGGTTCGCCGCAGCCACGATCGCGCCATCGGTGATCTGCACCTTGTGGTGCGCCTCGTACCGGTCGCGCAGACCCTTGAGGATGTTGATCGCGTGCGGCAGCGTCGGCTCGTTCACCTGCACCGGCTGGAAGCGGCGCTCGAGCGCGGCGTCCTTCTCGAAGTGCTTGCGGTACTCGTCGAGCGTGGTTGCCCCGATGGTCTGGAGCTCACCGCGGGCGAGCAGCGGCTTGAGGATGCTGGCCGCGTCGATCGCGCCCTCTGCGGCACCCGCACCCACGAGGGTGTGGATCTCGTCGATGAAGACGATGATGTCGCCGCGCGTGCGGATCTCCTTGGTGACCTTCTTCAGACGCTCCTCGAAGTCGCCGCGGTAGCGGGAACCGGCGATGAGCGAGCCGAGGTCGAGCGAGTAGAGCTGCTTGTCCTTCAGCGTCTCGGGCACATCGCCCTTGACGATCGCCTGGGCGAGACCCTCGACGACGGCGGTCTTGCCGACGCCGGGCTCGCCGATCAGGACGGGGTTGTTCTTGGAACGGCGGGAGAGGATCTGCATGACCCGCTCCGCCTCCTTCTCGCGCCCGATCACCGGGTCGAGCTTGTTGTCGCGCGCGGCCTGCGTGAGGTTGCGACCGAACTGGTCGAGCACCTGCGAGCCGCCCTGCGCACCCGACGGGGTGTCGTTGGACTGCGCGCCGACGGACGCGGGCTCACGGCCCGGAGCGCCGGAGAGCAGCTGGATGACCTGCTGCCGCACCTTGTTGAGGTCGGCGCCCAGCTTGACGAGCACCTGAGCGGCCACGCCCTCACCCTCGCGGATGAGCCCGAGGAGGATGTGCTCGGTGCCGATGTAGTTGTGACCGAGCTGCAGGGCCTCGCGGAGGCTCAGCTCGAGCACCTTCTTGGCGCGCGGCGTGAACGGGATGTGCCCGGTCGGCTGCTGCTGACCCTGGCCGATGATGTCCTGCACCTGCTCGCGCACGGCGTCGAGGGAGATGCCGAGCGACTCCAGCGCCTTGGCTGCGACGCCCTCGCCCTCGTGGATGAGGCCGAGCAGGATGTGCTCGGTGCCGATGTAGTTGTGGTTGAGCATCTTCGCCTCTTCTTGGGCGAGGACGACCACTCGACGGGCTCGGTCCGTGAATCTCTCGAACATGTTGACTCCTTATTCGCACGGGGCGAAGACGCATGAAGCGCTTGTACATCGAGAGTAACGACCAGAAATGGCGGGTATGCCCGTGTTCGCCGTGGGCATAGCGAGGCCTTGACGGGTTTATCGACAGTCGTTATGTTAACGAAAGTCGATAAACCCTGACTCTCAGGAGGAGCTCATGCTCGCCACGGAAAGACGCCCTTCGCTCGCCGACGGCATCGCGCTCGGGCTCATCGCCACCGGTGCCGTCAGCGTCGGGATCGGCGCCATCGTCGCCGTCGCCCAGGCCGCCGGTGCCCTGTTCTCCCCCTCGCCCACGGTCGCGATGCCGGTGCACGACGTCGACCTCTCCGCCCTCGACGGCGTGGCCGGTGTCGAGGGCGCCACCGTCGACTCCGCCCTCGTCACGCTCACCGCGCCGCCCACGAGCGCCCGCTGGCTGCTGCTGCTCGAGACGGCGCTCCCCGCGCTCGCCACCGTGGCGCTGTGCGCAGTGGTCTGGTGGCTCGGCGTCTCCCTCATCCGCTCCCGCCCGTTCCGCGCCTCCCTCGGGTGGATGTTCGCCGTCGCCGCCTGCCTGCTGATGGCGGGCACCCTGTTCGGGCAGCTCGCCGGCGGCATCGGGCGGGCCGAGATCGTGAAGGATCTCGCCGCGACCGACCCCGCGGTCGAGGACGTGCTGTGGACGCTGCTCATGGAGTTCGATCTCGCGCCCGTGGGGTGGGCGTTCGCGCTGGCTCTCGTGGCAGGCGTCTTCACCATCGGCCGCCGTCTGCAGCGCGACACGGAAGGGCTGGTCTGATGATCTCGTTCGGCTCCGAGGCCGTCTGGCCGTCTCTGCTCAACATCGGGATCGCGCTCGCGGTCTGTGCGGCCGTCGTCGCCCTCGTCGTCTGGAACAGCCGCCGCCGTGGCAGCCGCACGGTCGCCCTCGACGCGGCGCTCACGCTGTCCGGATGGTGGATCACGCTCTCCGCACTGGGCGCGGTGGTCATCGTCGTCAAAGCGTTCGCCGTGGACTGGGCGGAGCTGCACGGTGCGACGACGATCTTCCTCGACTGGCCCTCGAGCCTCCCGTGCTCGGAGTACGGCGACAGCACGACGACGATGCTCAGCTGCGGCGGCACGGAGCTCTCGGACTTCACGGTGGGCCACGCGTCGCTCGGGCTGCGCCTCCTCGCCGCGGCCGCACAGCTCAGCAGCCTCGCCCTCACGACGATCCCCGCGGTGGTCCTCGCACTCATCTGCTTCCATACCCTCCGCGGCCGCGCGTTCTCCCGCACCGTGACCCGCGCCCTCGTCGGGGGTGCGATCGCGTTCGGGGTGCTGGGCGTGCTCTCCGATCTCCTGAGCGGAATCGCCGCCACCACCGGACTGCGCGAGGCCCTGCCGGCGGACAGCACCTGGTATCCGCAGACCTACTGGCTCACCGTCACCCCGCTGCCGTTCGCCGCGGCGCTCGGCCTCCTCGCCCTCGCCGCGGTGTTCCGTCAGGGCATGCGCGTGGAGCAGGAACGGGCCGCCCTGGAACGCGAGACGGAGGGCCTGGTGTGAGCCCGGCGGAGAGCGACGACGAGTCCACGGGCATCCACTGCCGTCTCGATGAGCTGCTGACGGCCCGCGGGATGACGCTGACGGAGCTGAGCGCCGCCGTCGGCGTCAGCATCGTGAACCTGTCGGTGCTGAAGAACGACCGCGCCCGCGCGATCCGCTACTCCACGCTGCGGGCCATCTGCGAGGCGCTCGACTGCGAGGTCGGCGACCTCCTCGTCCTCGCCGACCGCTGACTTCTGCCGGCCCACCCCCTTCCGCGCGCCCCGGTCCCTTACGGACGCACGCAGAGGGCCGGGACGCACGAAGAGGGGTGGGTCGGCGGGAGGGCGAGCACGATCGCACAGCGCTCCGCAAGCCCCTTCTATGAGTCGGCTGTGAGTGGATAGCGTCGTCGCATGATCAGCACCCGCATCCCCTCGCGTCGCGGCCTCCGCCTCCTGGCGATCGTCCCGGCCGCTGCCCTCGCCTTCTCCCTCGCCGCCTGCGCGGGAGAGAGCCGCCCCTCGGTCGACGAGGTCGCCGACGGCATCCAGAAGGTCTTCGAGGGCACCCCGCAGGAGGAGGCCATGACCGACGACGCCGCCACCTGCCTGGCCGAAGCCCTGGTCGACTCCGACCTCAGCGACGAGACGCTCGGCTACATCGCCGACGGCGAGGACAAGCAGCGGGACGAGGCCGACAAGGCCCTCACGACCCAGATCATCCAGGACAACCTCCAGGACTGCGTCACGCCCTGAGGGCGGCACGCAGCGAAGGATGACGGCCTGGGAGGGCGGCCGTCATCCTTCGTCATATCCGCCCAGGGAATTCTCAGGCTCTCCTAGCGTTGAGCCTCATGGCGTGCACCCGGCGCGCCGCGATTCTGGAGTCCCCACCTCAATGAGCACCACCGCACGCGCCCAGAAGGCGCCAGACACCCGCGGGCCGGTCCGGAAGCTGCTGACCTCGTTCGGCTTCCAGATCATCGCCGCCCTCGTCCTCGGCATCGCCGCCGGTCTGATCGGCCGTCAGCTCGGCGCCACGGCCGAGAACCCGACCGCCCTGTCGGCGACCCTCGACACGATCGGCAGCTCGTACGTCACGCTGCTTCGCGCGGCTGTCGTCCCGCTGATCTTCACCGCGATCGTCGCGAGCATCTCGAACCTCCGTCGCGTGCAGAACGCCGCCCGCCTCGCCGGGCAGACGATCCTCTGGTTCGCGATCACCGCCTTCATCGCGGTCATCATCGGCATCGTCCTCGGCCTCGTGATCCAGCCGGGCAGCCGCGCCGGCGAGGGCCTGGAGCCGGGCGAGCCGTACACGGTCGGCACCTGGTGGAACTTCCTCCTCGGCCTCATCCCGCAGAACTTCCTCGGCCTGACCGTCAGCACCTCCCCCGGAGCCACCGAGGGCGCGTTCACCTCGAGCGTCGGCTTCAACATCCTCCAGGTGATCGTGGTCGCGGCCGTCGTCGGCATCGCGGCGCTCAAGGCCGGCAAGAAGGCGGAGCCGTTCCTCGTCTTCACCGAGTCCCTGCTCAAGGTCATCCAGCGCGTGCTGTGGTGGATCATCCGCATCGCGCCCCTCGGCACGTTCGGCCTCATCGGCTCCGCCGTCATCAAGTACGGCTGGGAGAAGCTGGCGTCGCTCGGCTGGTTCGCGGCCGCGGTCTACATCGGCCTCGCGCTCGTGCTGTTCGTCGTGTACCCCATCCTGGTGCGCACGCACGGCCTCTCCATCAAGCAGTACTTCTCGGGTGTGTGGCCGGCGGTGCAGCTCGCCTTCGTGAGCCGCTCCTCCATCGGCACGCTGCCCCTCACGGAGCGCGTGACCGAGCGCAACCTCGGTGTGCCCCGCTCCTACGCCTCGTTCGCCGTGCCGCTGGGCGCGACGACGAAGATGGACGGCTGCGCCGCGATCTACCCGGCCATCGCCGCGATCTTCGTCGCGCAGTTCTTCGGCATCGAGCTGAACTTCGTGCAGTACCTGCTGATCGTGATCGTCTCGGTCGTCGGTTCCGCCGCCACCGCCGGCACCACGGGCGCGGTCGTCATGCTCACGCTGACGCTGTCCACCCTGGGTCTGCCGCTCGAGGGCGTCGGCCTGCTGCTCGCGATCGACCCGATCCTCGACATGGGCCGCACGGCCGTGAACGTCGCCGGTCAGGCGCTCGTCCCCGCGATCGTCGCGAAGCGCGAGGGCATCCTCGACGAGGAGCTCTACAACGCGCCGCGCGAGGGCCTGCCCTTCGCCGACGACTCCGGCGACGACGCTCCCGAGGCCGACGCCGCCTCCACCCCGGAGCCCGCCGGCGCCCGCTGACCCGGTCTCCTCACGAGCGCCCCACCTTCCTCTCGAAGGTGGGGCGCTCTTTTTATCTCCCTTCCCCGCCGAGCCACCCCTTTGCGTGCGCCCCGGCCCTGTACGCACGGGCGGAAAGGGGTGGGTCGACCGGAAGGGGGTGGGTCGGCGGAAAGGAGGGGTCAGTTGCGGCTCAGGGGGCGGGTCGCGCCGCGGGTGTCGAGCGCGAGCTCCTCGGCGTCCATCGCGGCCAGCAGCTCCCGCATGACCTCCTCGTCCAGCTCGCCGGCGTCCCGCTCCGCGACGAGGATCTCCCGCCGCACCTGCAGCCATCCCTTGGTCAGCGCGACGAGGTCGTCATAGGAGGGGCGGGCGACGGTGTCCTCGACCTGCTGTGCGTCGTCGGTGTCCTTCTCCACCCGGGTCATGCGCTTGGTGAAGGCATCGAACATGCCGAGGTCGACCTCGCCGTGCTTCTGCTCCCACTCCCGGCGCTTCTCGGCGAGGTACGCCTTGCCGGCCTCGCGGCTCTTGGCCTTGACCATCTCCAGCGCCGCGACGTCCTCCGCGTGCTCCTCATCCCCCGCGATCTCGAGCCGCCGGATGAGCAGCGGCAGGGTGAGCCCCTGCAGCAGGAGCGTGCCCACCGTGACGATGAAGGCGACGACGACGATGGCGTGCGAGGCCTCGGTGTCGAGCCCGGCCAGATCGGCGGCGGCCACCGCGATCGCCAGGGTCACCACGCCCCGCATGCCGGCCCACGAGATGACCGCGTTGTCCTTCCACGTGAGCCGCAGCCCGGCCATGCGTTCCCGCACGATCTGCGTCCGCAGCTCATCCGTGCTCTGGTCGCGCCACCGCCGGGACCGCCGTCGCCGTTCGTCGAACTCCCCGGATGCGATGCCGCGATCCATGCGGGCGAGCCGGCGGCGGTCCTGGAAGTTCGACCACGCGCTGATCGGGTAGATGTAGAGCGGCCGCACCACGAGCACCACGAGCAGCACGGCGCCGGAGAGCAGGAGGATGTGCCCCACCGACTCGCTGCCGAGGTCGCTGAGCACCCGCGGGAACTGGAGGCCGATGTAGGCGAACACGAAGCTCTCCAGCAGCAGGTCGGCCGAGAGCCACAACGGCGCCTCCTGCTGCCGGGTCGTGTAGTCGGTGCGCGGGGCGTTGAAGCCGACGAACAGCCCCATGGCCACGACCGCCAGGACGCCGGAGCCGAGCAGATGCTCCGCGATGTTGTACGCACCGAACGGGGCGAGCAGACCGAAGGTGCCGATCACCACCGGGTCGCCGATGCGCATGCGGAGCTGATGCAGGACGATCCCGAAGATCAGCCCGATGCCCACCCCCACGCCGACCGCGAGGAGGAACTGCCAGATCCCATCCCAGACGGTCAGCGTCGCCCCGGCGAGGATGGCCGCGAACACCCGGTAGAGCGTGAGCGAGGTCGCGTCGTTGATGAGGCTCTCCCCGGACAGCACCGTCATGATGCGGCGAGGTAGACCGAGACGACGGCCGATCGCCGCCGCCGACACCGCGTCCGGCGGGGCGACGATGGCGCCCAGCAGCAGCGCGCCGGGCAGCGTGAGCGACGGCAGGATCCACCAGGCCACGAGCCCCACGGCGAACGCGGTGAGCAGCACCAGCCAGATCCCGAGACGGCGGATCTGCGGCAGGCTGCGCTTGAACCCGACGAACGACACGTCGAGGGCGGCGGAATACAGCAGCGGAGGCAGCACGAGCCCGAGCAGCAGGTGCCCGTCGATCTCCAGCTCCGGCACGAACGGCAGGAACGAGGCGGCGAGCGCCACGACGGTCACGAGCAGCGGGGCCGGCCACCCCCGCGACCGCGCGACGGCCGCCACGGCGACAGCTCCGACGAGGACGTAGAAGATCCCGGCTTCCATGCGGAAAGCGTAGCGGCGTCGTCGGCTCCCCCTGTCCGCCGGTCGTCAGTCGCGGGCGGAGCGCTCGCGTTCCGGCGCCTCCGCGTCGAGAGCCTCCCGGAGGCCCGCGTTCTCATCCTGCAGGTCGAGGACCCGCGCGATCCCGGCGATGTTGATGCCGTCGCCGCGGAGCTCGGCCGCGCGACGCAGGCGGGTGATGTCATCGTCGCTGTACCGGCGCGTGCCGCCGTCGCTCCGGGCGGGCGCGAGGAGGCCCTTGCTCTCGAAGAGCCGGATCGTCGCCTCGGGCAGGTCGACGAGCTGCGCGGCCACGGCGATGCCGTAGAGCGGGGTGCGCGAGTCGCGTGCGGTCATGAATGTCCTCGTCTCCGGATCGGGGTTGCGAAGATTCCTGCGTGTGTTCTATAATAAATCTATACCTCAGGTGCAGATAATCTGCACACCACCTCAGCCCTTGCAGGGCCGCACGAAAGGAGACACCTCATGGCACTGACCTTCGATCCCTTCAGCCAGCTCGACCGCTTCGCCGCGAGCGTCCTGGACTCCGTGCGCGCGCCCCGGTCGATGCCGGTGGACCTGTACCGCGACGGGGACCGCTACATCCTGCACGCCGACCTCCCCGGCGCCGACCCCGGCTCCATCGACGTCGACCTCGACGGCGGGCAGCTCACGATCCGCGCACAGCGCACGGCCGACACCCGCGAAGGCGTGCGCTGGCTCGCCCGCGAGCGCGGCGCCGGATCGTTCCTGCGCCAGTTCTCGCTCGGCGACGGAGTGGACCTCGACAACATCAGCGCCTCGTACGAGAGCGGTGTCCTGTCGGTCGTGATCCCCGTCAGCGAACGGGCGAAGCCACGCAAGATCGTCGTCGAATCCGGCGAACAGCGCCAGGCGATCGACGCCTGAGCACCCGGGGGCGGTGCTGCGGCACCGCCCCCCTCTCATCCTCTTCTCACGGAAAGGACGAAACATGGCACTCTCCCCGACCCTCGACCGCTTCCTCGCCGAGATGGAGTACCCCGCGACCCGCGACGACCTCCTGCGCGAAGCCGCGCGGGAGGGACTGCCGAACCACGACCGTGCGGCGCTGCACGACCTGCCGGAACAGAGCTTCAGCGCCGCCTGGCTCATCCGCTATCGCCTCGCCAGGAACGCGCTCGCCGACGCGCTCACCCCCGCCTCGCGCCTCGCCGCGTAGGGAATGCCGGAGCGGCCGCCGAGGTTACATCCGGAGATGAACGACGTCGCCCTCTCCGTCCTCGACCTCGTGCCGGTCCGCTCCGGCCAGACCAGTGCCGAGGCCATCACCGCCTCCCTCTCCCTCGCCGCGACCGCCGACCGGCTCGGCTATCGCCGGTACTGGTTCGCGGAGCACCACAACATGCCCGCGGTCGCATCGACCACGCCGCCGGTCCTCATCGCGGCCGCCGCCACGCGCACCTCGCGCATCCGCCTCGGCTCCGGCGGCGTGATGCTGCCGAACCACGCGCCCCTGATCGTCGCCGAGCAGTTCGCCGCCCTCGAGGCCATCGCCCCCGGCCGCATCGACCTGGGCCTCGGCCGCGCGCCGGGCAGCGACCCCGTGATCACTCAGCTCCTCCGCGGGTCAGGGACCACCAGCGACGTGGAGCAGTTCCCCCGCCACGTGCAGGACATCGCGGCGCTCTTCACCGCCGACGGCGCCACGGTGCGCTTCACCTCCGGCGGGGAGTACACCGTGCGGGCGACTCCCGCCGCGACCGGGGTGCCCGAGGTGTGGCTGCTGGGGTCGAGCGACTACTCCGCGCAGCTCGCCGCCTCCCTCGGCCTGCCGTACGTGTTCGCGAACCACTTCTCCGGACAGGGCCTGGAACGCGCCCTCGACCTCTACCGCACGAACTACCGCCCGAGCGAGGAGCACCCGGAGCCGCGGACCTTCCTCACCGTGAACGCCGTCGCCGCCCCGACCGCAGAGGAGGCGGAGGCCCGTGCCCTGCCGCAGCTGCGGATGATGGCGCGACTCCGACTCAACCAGCCGCTCGTCGCGCTCGAGACCGTCGAGCAGGCCCTCGCCGCGGAGCACGACGCCGCGACCGATCAGGTGGTCGAGGCCGCGCGGTCGCGGTGGTTCGTCGGCACCGGGGAGTCCGTCGCCGCCGAGGTGCGCTCCTTCGCGTCGACCTACGGGGTGGACGAGGTCATGCTCTCCCCCGTCGCCGGGGCCTATGACGCGGAGCCGAAGGACTCGGCCGCGGGGCGCGCTCAGACGCTGGAGCTCGTCGCGGGGGCGTGAGTCGCGTCGCGGGACGGGGGCGTTCCGTCGCGGGATCGATAACGCTCCCCCACGAGGCCCGGGCGGCGCCTTTCTGATCCCGCGTCCGGTCGGTCCCGCGTCCGGTTGCTTCCGCGTCCGGTTCCTTCCGCCCTGCGGGATCGATAACGCTCCCCTGCGCGCTTCCCGCAGCACCTTTCTGATCCCGCGTCTGGTCGGTCACTTGGTGCGGGATCGATAACGCTCCCCTGCGCACCTCCCGCAGCGCCTTCCTGATCCCGCGTCCGGTCGGTCACTTGGTGCGGGATCGATAACGCTCCCCTGAGCGCTTCCCGCGGCACCTTTCTGATCCCGCGGGCCGGCCGTCGTCGTCGCGCCACCCCGTGCGAGCGGGAATCGGGGCCCCGGCAGGTCCCGCAACGCGCTCTTCGCTCCGTCCGGGAGCCTCTCGCTGTCTCGGCATGCGGGACGGGAAACGTGCCTTCAGCGGTCGCTGGAGGGACACTTCTGATCCGGCGCGATGAAGAGACCTCTGCCACAATCGCAGGTCGATTCGAATTGTCCACAAGAGCCGGGCGGAGGATGATCGACCGCCCGGACGCCGACCCTGCACGGACAGCATGGACGCATGCGACACCGGATCCCTCTCCCGCCTGACCTCGGCCCTCATTTCGCCGTCCGTGACGCCGCGGCCATCGGGGTCGGGCGGAAGAGATACTCCAGCCGAGACCTCGCGCGGCCGTTCGCCGGAGTGCGGTCGGCGAACGAACCCGCCACGTTCGACGATCGAGTCGCCGCGTACCTTCCGCGCCTCCGTGAAGGCCAGGCATTCGCCGGACGCACGGCCCTCCGGCTGTGGGGGATTCCCGCGCCCGTCCGATGGTCGCCCGATGAGCCCCTCGACGTCGCCGTGCACACCGGGACCTCACCGCCAAGGACGGTCGGCGTCCGAGGGCGCCGCATCGCCCCGGGACGGGCGGACACATGGCACATCCACGGAGTTCCGACGGTCGATCCGGTCAGCGCACTGTTCCTCTGCGCGCGGGAGTTCGTGTTCACGCCGATCGTCGTGGCGCTCGATGCGCTGGTCGCATCGTCAGATGTCTATCCGGGGCTGCGGATGGGCCGGCCGGTCGCGACCATCGAGAGCATCGATCGACAGCTGACGCGATGGGGGCGGTTCCCCGGGTGCGGTCGCATACGCGATGGGCTGGCATTCGCACGACCGGGCGTCGAGTCGCCGAAGGAGACCGAGACCCGGCTGCTCCTCACGAGCTTCGACCTCCCGGAGCCCGCGATCCAGCACATCGTCTCCGTGGACGGACGCTTCCTCGCCCGGGTCGACCTCGCCTACCCCGAATGCCGCATCGCCATCGAGTACGAAGGCGACGGCCATCGGACGGACCGTGACCAATGGCGGATCGACATCCAGCGTCAGCGCGACCTCGAAGATCACGGATGGCTCGTGATCCGCGTCACCGAGCTCGATCTGCGCGACGGTGGCGCCGCCCTCGCCGCCCGTGTGCGTCGCGCACTCATGGTTCGCCACGGCATCCGGGGTTGAGGCGTGCTCATGGATGGGCGTTCGGTCCTCTCCGCGATGAGGGGGCTGGCTCCGGATGTCAGGGAGGCGTAGCCTCGGCGGCAGAGAGAGGGGTTCGACGATGAGCACCAAGACACTCGCACTCTGGGTCGCGTACGGGACGAACGGGGTGGTGGGGAGCATCCGCCACGATGAGAACGGCTATGTGGTGACCATGGCGGGAGCGGACGCGGCGGCCGGGACCTATCCCAGCCTCGCCTCCGCGAAGGGCGCGCTGCACGCCCGTATGCTGCCGGGCAGCGCCTGGCCGCGGTTCCAGGAGCACTGACCCGCTCCTCGTCGTGCGGGATCGAAACAGCACCTCCCGAGCCGGTACGAGGTGCGATTCTGATCCCGCGATACCTGCGGCTGTGGGGGATCGCGGCGGCGGGGTGCACCGGTTGGAAAACGGGCGCAGATCGTTCGGCGAACGTGCGTTATCGATCCCGCCAACTGGGGGCGCGGCATGCCGGATCGAAATCGGGCGCGGGCCGGTACGGGAACGTGCGTTATCGATCCCGAACGCAGGATGCACGCGCGTGCGTGCGGCGTCAGGACTCGGGTTCGCCGGAGAGGATGCCGCGGAGCCAGTCGCGGGCCTCGATGAAGATCTCGTCGGAGTAGCGGTCGGGATACTGCACGATCTGCCGGTCAGCACGCGGGTACGACCCGAGGAACACCACACGGGGGCTGAAGCGGCGGATCCCGAGCAGCGCGTCGGCCATCCGCTCGTGCTCGATGTGACCGTCCGCGTCGATCACGAACCGGTACCGGCCGAGTTCGTCGCCGATGGGCCGGGACTCGATGAGGGAGAGGTTGATGCCGCGCGTCGAGAACTGCTCCAGCATCTCGAGGAGAGAACCAGGGTGGTCATGCGGGAGCTCGACGATCAGCGAGGTCTTGTCGGCACCGGTCGGCGCGGGCGAACGCGTGGTGCGGGTGACGAGGACGAACCGGGTCACGGCCGCCGCGTTGTCGCCGATACCCTCGGCGAGCACATCCACGTCATAGTGCTGCACGATGCCGGGAGCGGCGATCGCGGCCTGCGCGGGCGAGGTGCCGTCGAGGACGCCGATGGCCGAGGCCACGTTGCTCGCCGCCGGCACATGCGAGTGGGTCGGGAGGTGTTCGCCGAGCCAGCCGTGACACTGCGCGTAGGCGACGGGGTGCGCGGCGATGACCTCGACCTGGTCGAGAGTGGTGCCGCGCGGCGCGACGAGGACGAAGTTCACCCGCACGAGGTACTCGCCGATGATCCGGAGCCCCGGCAGAGTCGCCAGCGCGTCCTGCGTGGTCGAGACCCCGCCCTCGATGGAGTTCTCGATCGCGATCATGGCCGCGTCGCTCCGCCCTTCGAGGACGTCCGCGAGCGCCTCGCCCACGTTGTGCACCGGTCGCCAGTCCTGTCCCCTGGCCTCGGCCACCTGGTCGAGCGCTGCCTCCGTGAAGGTTCCGGCTGGTCCGAGATAGCTGTAGGTGCGGCGTGCAGTCACGGCGTTCAGCCTATCCCTCGGTGACTCATGGGGTTCCCGCGTGTCAAGGCGGATGCGCGTATCGGCTGCACGGGGCAGACTGAGAGCATGAGCAGCCGTGCCGGCCTCCCCGCGGAGGAAAGTGACCTGATCGACGTCGACGAGCTGATCGCCGCCTACTACGACCGCGTGCCGAATCCGGATGTCGCGAGCGAGCGGGTCGTGTTCGGCACCAGCGGGCACCGCGGCTCGTCGCTCACGAAGAGCTTCAACGAGAACCACATCCTCGCCACGACGCAGGCCATCGTCGACTACCGCGCCGCGCAGGGCATCACCGGTCCGCTCTTCCTGGGGCGCGACACCCACGCGCTGTCCCTCCCGGCGGAGCGCAGCGCCATCGAGGTCCTGCTCGCGAACGGCGTGGACGTGCGCGTCGACGCCCGGGACTCGTGGGTACCGACTCCCGCGCTGAGCCACGCGATCCTCACGTACAACCGCGACCGCGCCGCCGACGACCCGGGCCGCGCGGACGGCATCGTCGTGACCCCCTCGCACAACCCGCCGCGTGACGGCGGCTTCAAGTACAACCCGCCCCACGGCGGTCCCGCCGACACCGATGCGACCGGCTGGATCGCCGACCGCGCCAACCAGCTCATCGCCGGCGGCCTGACCGAGGTCCGCCGCGAGCGCTTCGCCGACGTGGACTGGGACGCGATCACCGGATACGACTTCCGCGACGCCTATGTGCGCGACCTCCCGTCGATCATCGACATCGAGGCGATCCGCCGCGCCGGCGTGCGCATCGGCGCGGACCCGCTGGGCGGCGCGTCGGTGGAATACTGGTCGCTGATCGCCGAGATGCACGACCTCGATCTCACGGTCGTCAATCCCGAGGTCGACCCCACCTGGCGCTTCATGACCCTGGACTGGGACGAGAAGATCCGGATGGACCCGTCGTCCCCGTCGGCCATGGCATCGCTCGTGGCGAAGAAGGGCGACTACGACATCCTCACGGGGAACGACGCCGACGCGGACCGGCACGGAATCGTCACCCCCGACGCCGGGCTCATGAACCCGAACCACTTCCTCGCCGTCGCCATCGACTACCTCTTCTCGCACCGGGAGCACTGGCCGCGTGAGGCCGCCGTCGGAAAGACGCTCGTGTCGTCGATGATCATCGATCGCGTGGCCGAGTCGCTCGGGCGGCGTCTGCTGGAGGTTCCGGTGGGCTTCAAGTGGTTCGTGCCCGGACTGCTCGACGGCTCGGTGGCGTTCGGCGGCGAGGAGTCGGCGGGGGCCTCGTTCCTGCGCCACGACGGCTCCGTGTGGTCGACCGACAAGGACGGCATCCTCCTCTGCCTGCTCGCGGCCGAGATCCTCGCGGTGACCGGCAAGACCCCGTCGCAGCGCTACGCGGAGCTGGAGGACGCCTTCGGCGCTTCCGCCTACCAGCGCGTCGATGCCCCCGCGACCCCTGAGCAGAAGGCGACGCTCGGCAAGCTGGCCCCGGAGTCGGTGACCGCGACCACCCTCGCCGGCGAGGACATCATCGCGAAGCTCTCGCACGCCCCCGGCAACGGTGCGGCGATCGGCGGCCTCAAGGTGCAGACTCCGCACGCGTGGTTCGCCGCGCGCCCGTCCGGAACCGAAGACGTCTACAAGCTCTACGCCGAGAGCCTGCGCGGTCCCGAGCACCTCGCGGAGGTGCAGGCCGAGGCCCGCGCCGTGGTTTCCGCCGCCCTCGGCGACTGATCCTCCCTCCCCCGGCGCCGCGTCCGCGCGTGCTCCGGGATCGAAACCGCTCCCCTCGGCCACCGCCGGGGGGAGTTTTCGGTCCCGCCCTCCGGGCGCCGGCGAGGGACCCTGGTGATCCGGTCCACCCCGAGGCCGGGCGGACGAGCCCGCGGCGGGATCGGAAACGGGCCTGGCAGGCATCGGGGAGGGACGTTGTTGATCCCGTCACCCCGGGGCCGGGCGGGAGCGGACGCGAAAAGCCCGTGGCGGGATCGGAAACGGGCCTGGCACGGACTGGAGAGGGGCTTTCTTGATCCCGCTAGCCGGGGCGCGGCGGGAGGGGACGCGCAAAGCCCGTGGCGGGATCGAAAGCGGGCGCGGCAGGCACCGGGGAGGGACGTGATCGATCCAGCCACACCCGGGCGACGATTCCGCTCCCGGGACTTGCTGACAATGGGACGGTCGTACGGTGCACCACCCGGTGCGGGATCAAGAACGACCCTCGTCAGCGTTTCGCAGGAGCATTCTTCATCCCACGCCGGACCGTCGGTTCCGTGCACGCTCGGGCGATGAGGCCCCTCCTGTTGTCGCGGGTCGGTCCGTCGGCGCCGATCCGTCCGCCCCTCCTCTTGCGGGATCGAAAACGGGCTCGTCGGGGGTCCCGGACGGGCCTTTTCGATCCCGCTCCGCCGACCGCCCCTGCTGCGGGATCGAAACCGGGCCCGGGGGACGCTGGGGAGGGGCGGTTTTGATCCCGCACACGGGCGAGGGGCGAGGGGCGGGGGCGCGGGCGGGACGGGGGCGGGGGCGGGGCGGGACGGGGGGCGGGGGCGGGACGGGGGCGCGACGGGGGCGGAGGCGGGTCAGTCGGCGTCGGTGGAGGAGCCGAGGAGCTCGCGGACGCGGCTCGAGACGCGGTGGAACTCCTCCGTCTCCAGAACATCGGCGTAGCCGCGGCGGGCCGGGAGGTCGACGCGGTGCTCCTCCAGGATCCGCCCGGGGCGCGGCCCCATCACGATGACGCGACTGGCGAGGTAGACGGCCTCCGCGACCGAGTGGGTCACGAGCAGCACGGTCGTGCCGGTGGCGCTCCAGATCCGGTTGAGCTCGACGTTCATACGCTCGCGCGTGAGGGCGTCGAGGGCACCGAACGGCTCGTCCATGAGCAGCACCCGCGGCTCGTGCAGCAGGGCGCGGCACAGCGACACCCGCTGCTGCATGCCGCCGGAGAGCTCGTGCGGCAGCGACTTCTCGAAGCCGGTGAGACCGGTCATCTCGATGAGCTCGTCGGCGCGGGCCTGAGCCTTGCGCATGTCCATCCCGCGCATCTCGGCCTGCAGGAGGATGTTGCCGCGGACGCTGCGCCATTCCAGGAGCGCCGCCCGCTGGAACACGTAGCCGATATCCTGTCGCGGACCGCGGACCTCGTCGCCGCGCAGGCGGATGCTGCCGCGGCTCGGAGCGGTGAGTCCGGCGACGGCCTTCAGGAGGGTCGACTTGCCGCAGCCCGAAGGTCCGGCGATGGAGAGGAACTCCCCCTCCTCGACGCGCAGGTCGACGCCCTCGAGGGCCGTGACCTGGCGCCGCTTGGAGGCGAAGGTGATCGCGAGATCCGAGACCTCGAGCGCCGGAGCGGTGCCCGTGGCCGCGGGTCCGCGTTCCTGCTGAACGTGAGTGTCCATGACGATCGGTCTCACTTCCCGGGGGTGAAGGCGTCGTCGAAGTAGGTCTCCACGTCGCCGTCGCCCGAGATGAGCCCGGCCTCGGACAGCACCTCCAGCGTGGACTCCCAGTCCTCGGTGGCGTTCGCGCCGGGAGCCTGGCCCTCGGTGGCGTCGGTGTGGAGCAGCTCGATGGTCTCCTCCCACTGGTGCAGCAGCACCTCCTGCGACGGCATCTGCGGGTCCTTGCCCTCCATCGCCGCCACGGCCGCCTCGGGGTCCTCCTGCGCGGCCTCGAAGGCCTCGGAGGTCGCCGCGACCAGCGCCTCGACGAGCTCCGGGTCGTTCTCGATGGTGTCGGTGGGCGCGATGAGGCCGTTGCTGAAGAAGTTCAGGCCGGCGTCGGAGTAGCGCAGGTACTCGACGTCCTTGCCGCTCTTGTCGGCGATGGTCGGGCCCTGGTCGTGCGCGAAGCCGATGAGGCCGTCGACCTTGCCCGAGAGCATGGCGGCGATCTTGCCCGCGGCGTCGAGGTTCTGCTGCGTCACATCGCCCTCCTCCAGGCCCACGGCCTCGAGGTACATCGGGAAGGTCGTGGTCGGGGCGTCGCCCGCGGAGACCGCGATGGTCTTGCCCTTGAGGTCTTCCGGGCTGGAGATGCCGGAGTCGGCGAAGACCTGCACGGCCGACGGCGTGGTCTGCAGGAAGACGCCGACGCTCTTGATGCCGACGCCCTTGTCGATGTTCGCGAGGACGGCGGGGGTGTCCGCCCAGCCGAAGTCGACCTGCCCCTGCCCGACGGCCTGCGCGGTCTTCGTCGAGCCCTGGCCGGCCTTGATCGTGAGGTCGATGCCGTGCTCCTCGAAGATGCCCTGGTCGACGCCGTAGTAGAACGCGGCGTGCTCGCCGTACGGGTACCAGTTGAGCATGAGGGTGACCGGCGTGAGCTCGCCGCCGTCACCGTCGCCGGAGCTCGCCGGGGCCGTCGATCCTCCGCAGCCGGAGAGGGCGAGCACCGCGGCGGACGCGAGGGCGATCGAGCTGAGGATGGTGCCTGACTTCTTCATCAGTGCCTTCTTTCGTGGGGGCGAGGGGGGTCAGAGTCGAACGGTGGCCGCGGCGACGTCGCGCTTGGAGGCGTGCCACGGGATGAGGAAGCGCTCGGCGATCTGGATGATGCCGAAGAGGATGACGCCGAGCAGCGACATGATGATGAGCGCGGCGAAGAGCATCGCGGTGTCGAGGTTGCCGTTGGCCTGGAGGATCACGTAGCCGAGGCCCTCGTTCGCGCCGACGAACTCGCCGACGACGGCGCCGGTGACCGCGAGGGTCGCGGCGACCTTGAGGCCGGAGAGGAGCTCGGGCAGAGCCGCGGGCAGCCGCACCTTGAGGAAGGTCTTGAAGCGGCTGGCTCCCATGGTCGACGCGAGCTGGAGGATCTCCGGGTCGACGGTGCGCAGACCCGCGAGGCCCGAGATGACGACAGGGAAGAACGCCATGAGCACCGCCACGAGGATCTTCGGCTCCGCCCCGAACCCGAGCCAGACGACGAACAGCGGGGCGATGGCGATCTTCGGGATGACCTGCGCGAAGAGGATGACGGGATAGAGCGTCTGCTCCAGGCCTCGCGAGTAGACCATGAGCACCGCGACGAGGACGCCGACGACGACCGCGATGACGAACCCGATCACGGTCTCGTAGGTGGTGACCCAGGTGTTCTGCGCAAGGTAGGCGGCGTTGTCGGTGAAGGCGGCCCAGGTGTCGGCCGGCGACGGGATGATGAAGGCCGGCACCCAACCGAGGCTCGTGGAGACCCACCAGAGCGCGAGTACCGCGAGCACGAAGACGAGCGGGTGCCAATGGCGGCTCCACCAGCGGACGATGCCCGGAGGCTCGGGACGATCGGCGGCCAGCGCCAGGGTCATGGTCGCGGAGGGGGCAGACGACATGGGGTCCTCGACATCTTCGTGAAGGATTCGGGAAAGCGCATTCCCGTTCGGTGTTGCGAGTCTATGCCGACGGTTCTGCCGTGTCAACGCATGGCCGTGTCCCCGCCGTCGTCGCCCCCGCGGGCGGGGCGTCCAGGCCGGTCACCGCGTCCGGGCGAGAGCCGCGCCCGCGACCCGCAGCCACCGTGCGGGATCGGTCAGGGCGGCGGTCGTCGACCCCGCCAGCGCGGTCAACGACACCGCCTCCGCGAACAGGGTCGTGTCCGCATCCTCCGCGATCCGTCCTGCGGCGAGCAGCGGTCGCGCCCCCGCCTCCGCCGCGAGCGCGGCGAGGAACGACGGCACCTTCCCGTCGCCCGACTGT